>JBIIWE010000533.1:0-3240 GCA_044339075.1 Daejeonella sp.
CAGATCAAATTACAATTTATTGCAACAGATTTCTCCGTCGTGCCTCCTACGAAATGACGATGAATTAGGTGGTTAGTGGTTAGTGGTTAGGTGGTTAGGTGGTTAGGTGGTTAGTGGTTTAGGCTGTTGATGTTATAATAGCTTTTAAAACAATTTTGTATTTCGTTAACGAAGGTTCCTCACCTGCTGAAGTGCAGGTTTCGGAAAGCCATAGTAAGTATTAATTTGGATTGATTGCGCTTATGAGTTCAAGTTCGAAGATCAGAGCGGAGTAGGCCGGGATGAGTCCGGGAACGCCGCGTTCGGCATAACCCAGGGCAGAAGGTATAAATACTCTCCAGGTTGAGCCCATTGGCATGATTTGAAGAACCTCATTCATTCCTGGAATAAGGGTAGCCGGTGTAATTTTCAAGGGTGTTTTTTTCGCGTAAGTATCTTCAAACGCTTTGCCATCCGGAAGGAATCCTTTTACGTGGATCAGTATAGAGTCGGTCATTTGTGGTCTTGATCCTGTACCTGCCTTCATAATAATGTAAGCAACACCGCTTGGGAGTGCGCCCACGCCTGCTTTGCCTCTTATGTTTTCAAACAATAGTTTTTCCTGCTGGGTGCTGCGTTCTGAGATCAAACGCTTCTGATAGGTATCCAGTCGGGTAGTTACGCTGGCAGCGTTAACAAGCAATGGCTTGTTTAGTAATACATCATCCATTCCCTTTCTAAACAATTCAGGATTGGTTACCATGAAGCCGTTATTGGTGATCCACTGTGCAAGATAGGCTCCGAGGGTGTATTGAAGGGAGTCAGATGGTGAAACCAGTCGAAGTGGTTTTTCTGGTGCAGGTTTTATCTGCCGAGTTTGGGCATTTACAGCTAAAGAAATACTTGCAGTTAAAAAAATGGTTAAAATCGGTTTCTTCACAAATTGGTTCATACACAAATGGATAATAGATTTATATTTTGTTTGATTTTTAAGGTTTCGTAATATTTAACTGTGCGGTTCCAGCAAGGTTAAGCGTTGGACCATTCTGAATTTCGATTGAAAAAACGGTGACTATAGTTGCTGTCAAAATTGTTTTCGCTGATGATCCGCTCAGGATCACAATATTAAAAGTAAAAACCGGTATTGTTTGAGCACCAAGACCATTAAAATTAACTGTACTGCCTGTTAAAGTAAATGCTCCGGCTCCAGGAGTAAAGACAGCAGCAATTCCTATTTCACCGCTGTTTGCCAATACCCGTGCCCCGCCTGTAAGATTCAAACTATTATAGTTCAAAGCCGGAATATTGACTGATCCGGCATTTGAGAAACTAACCGTTGATGTAGAGCAGGTGAAAGTACCGCTATTTACTAATGGGGTTCCTGCACCTGATAAAGTCAATGTCACAGATGAAAGATTAAGCGTAGTGGAAGCAGCGATTGTAAGTACATTGGAAACTGTAGTCGCACCACCCAGCGTTTTAACTCCGCTGTTTGAGGTTTGCAGATTATAATAGCTTACACCTCCAATACTTTGCGTGGTACCATCGTAAATTACAGTCCCGGTTCCTCCTGTCAATGTGCCATTATTCGTCCAGTTGCCAGCAATGTTTATTGTACCGGATCCCATAGTAATGGCACCATTGCCGCTGATATTTCCACCTACATCTGCTGCAGCAGTAGTAGTCATGGTGGTGGTACTTCCTACCACCCAGTTGGTTGTCACGGTTATAGTTGCTCCGGCATTAATTGTTTTGGTTCCTGCATTCGAAAATTCAAGGTTAGGATAAGTTGTTCCTGCAACTGTCTGCGCCCCGGATCCTGAAAAGTTAACAGTACCTGTTCCTGTAATTGTTCCATTATTTACTAAAGGTGTTCCGGTTAAGGATAAGTTTATTGTAAAGGAAGAAAGATCAAGCGTTGAAGGAGAATTAATAGTCAGAACATTACTAACTGTTGTAGTTCCGCCAAGGGTTTTGCTTCCTGATGTTGTGGTTTGAAGATTATAATAGGTCAGTCCAGCAATAGTTGCGGTTGCACCAGTAAAGTTAACAGTCCCGGTTGAGGCCGTAAAGGTACCACTGCTGTTAACCAGGGGTGTACCCGTTCCTGAAAGGGTCAGGGTAAAGGTACTTAAAGCAATGGTGCTACCGGTATTGATGGTTACCACCCCGGAGGCTGTAGTATTTGCACCTAAGGTTTTAGCACCTGCGGTTGATGCCTGAAGATTGACATAGGTTTCGCCTGCAATAGTTGCAGTGGCTCCGCTAAAAATAACCGTGCTTCCGGATGATGCAGTGAATGTACCATTATCTACCAATGGCGTACCTGTTCCTGTAAGCGTAAGTGTGTTAGCTCCTGTTTGAAGCTCACTTGGTGAATTTACCGTTAATACAGTCGCGACTGTGGTATTACCCGCAAGAGTTTTAACGCCTGCTGTTGACGTTTGTAAATTTGCATAAGATTCGGCGGCGATGTTTGCGGTGGCCCCACTATAAATAACCGTTCCGCCGGCAGTGCCAGTAAACGTACCACTATTAACCAGTGGAGTACCTGTTCCGGATAGGGTTAAGGTAAAGGCTCCTGTAGCGAAAGTACTACTTATGCCTATAGTCAGCACATTGCTTACTGTGGTACTTCCCAGCAAAGTCTTGATATTTCCGGTAGCGGTATTTAAATTATAAAACACCGTGGAAGAAACGAAAGTTGGAATATTCTGAGCTCCTGCACCATTAAAGTTGACTGTAGAAGTTCCGGCAGTAAAAGTAACCCCGGTACCACTTCCGGTACCTCCAATATTCAAGGTGCTGGTATTTCCCTGTAAAGTTCCGGCAGTATTTGTCCATGCGCCGGTAAAGGTATGAGAGAGACCTGTTCCAAGATTGAGGATTCCGGCAGCACTATTCATCGTAAATGCTCCGCCATTTATATTAGCAGTAAAAGTTGCGGTACCACTTGCTTTTGACATGGTTACAAGTCCGGTGGTGTTGAAACGTCCAATACTTTGAGTAGTTCGAGCGAGATCAATAGTTACTGCCCCTGTTGAAGCAGTCCATGTACCGGCATTGATCAGATCTCCACCAAAATTGAAGGTATTACCTGCTGCGGGGCTTAATGTGGCACTTAAATTTATAGTCAAAGGTACATTTACATTAAAAACCTTGTTTCCGTTGGTAATGATGGCACCTGTACTTCCAATAATAACACCCCCGGTTGCTGCAAAGGTTGCAAGCCACTCAGCTCCGGCAGTCCTTCCGGTTGTT
>JBIIWE010000024.1:0-11261 GCA_044339075.1 Daejeonella sp.
AGTTTTATAACAACACTTCTTGATAAAACAGAAAAAATATTGCCGAGTCTTACACCTGAAAATCTTAAAGACAGTACCCCAATGATGAATAAAGCATTCTAGAAAAGGCTTATGCCTGAAGGCTTGTTACTAAGCAAATAAACTATGATTACTTTAAAAAATATAAGTAAACAGTTTGGTAAATTAAAAGTACTCGACAATGTATCTACATCTTGTGATCAATCAGAATGTATTGCATTGATCGGTCCGAATGGCAGTGGTAAAACCACCCTGATCAAATCAATTTTGGGCATGGTTATTCCTGATAGCGGGACTATCACATTCAATGGGAAAGACATAGCTAATAGCTATCAATACAGAGATGAAATAGGGTATATGCCTCAGATTGGTCGATATCCTGATAATATGACCATCGGGCAGGTATTGGGAATGATGAAAGATATACGTGGTAAATCTGGCGAGCTGGACGAAGATCTTATCAAAGCGTTTTCCATAAATAACCTCCTGAATAAGAGAATGCGAACCTTATCCGGGGGAACTATACAAAAAGTAAGTGCTGCCCTTGCATTTCTATTCAAACCTTCTGTACTGATCCTTGATGAGCCTACTGCAGGTCTTGATCCGGTAGCTTCTGAACTCTTTAAGGAAAAAATTATTACTGAAAAGGATAAGGGTAAACTGGTTCTGATTACTTCACATATTTTGAGCGATCTGGATGATTTGGTTACGAGGATCATTTATATGCAGGATGGAAAGCTTGTTTTCCATAAAAGTATGGAAGAGCTCCGAAGGGATACTGGTGAGGAAAGACTCGTAAAATCAATTGCACAAGTTATGATCAGCAACTATGAATAAAATAATAAAATACGTAATTGCAGACATCCTTCGAAATAAGATCGTGGTGATCTACACTGTTTTTCTGCTTGCAGCATCATTCAGTGTGTTTAGTCTGGAAGATAATAGCAGTAAGGGACTGTTAAGTCTGTTGAATATTATTCTTATTGTGGTGCCGCTTGTAAGTATTATTTTTTCTACGATTTATATGTATAATTCTGTTGAGTTTATTGAGCTGCTGGTTAGTCAGCCTCTCAAAAGAAAGACAATCTGGCTCAGCTTATTTACGGGCCTTGCATCCTCGCTTTCCATCGCTTTTTTTATTGGTGCAGGTATCCCGGTTCTCATCTATCAGGCAAATAGTATAGGCTATACTATGATCCTTTCCGGAATAATTCTCAGTGTTATTTTTGCGGCCATCGCTTTTCTTGCAACAGTTAAAATGCGAGATAAAGCAAAAGGAATTGGAGCAGCAATTATGCTGTGGTTATATTTTTCATTGTTATTCGATGGATTGGTTTTGTTCTTATTGTTCCAATTTGCAGACTATCCTTTGGAAAAGCCAATGATCGCATTAAGTGCTCTTAATCCCATAGATTTAAGTCGGATCCTGATCCTGCTGCAGCTCGATGTGTCTGCCATGATGGGATATACTGGAGCAGTTTTCAAAGACTTCTTTGGAACCTCAACTGGATTGATGTTTTCTTTTTTTGTATTGTTGTCCTGGATCATAATACCTGTGTGGTATTCTACCAGAAAATTTAATTCTAAAGACCTTTAAAGTGAAAAGACATCCTGCATTAATACCTCTTTCGAGAGAACATCACGGCGCATTGATACTCGCCAGATTACTTCAAAAGGATGCTCCACCATACAAAGGCCTTCCTCTTGAAATTAATGGAAAGGCTGTGTATGCGCTGGAATTTTATAAAAATATATTGATCGCTCATTTTATTGCTGAAGAAAAATTTTTACCTCTGGTAAAAGGTTTGAATTCTAAGATAGATGCTCTGATCACAGAAGTTCTGGAGGAACACGATCGTTTTCATATCAGTTTTAATTCAATAAATAATCAGGATAACTTGGCGGTTCATCTGGACCAACTAGGTAAAGATCTGGAATTACATATCCGCAAGGAGGAAAGACAACTGTTCCCCCTAATTCAGGAGAACTGCAATGAACAAATATTGAATACCATTGAAATGATATTATCTGTATAGCTAATTGAAAAAGGATATAGAAACCCGGACAGATATTGAACTTTTGGTTAATACTTTCTATATAAAAGTAATAGCCGATAAAAAACTGGGCTATATTTTTAATGATGTGGCACTCGTGAACTGGTCAACTCATTTTCTGATCATGTACGATTTCTGGGAAAATGCTATTCTATTTACTGGATCTTATGAAGGAAATCCAGTAAATCTCCATAAACACCTTCATCATATTCAACCTCTAGATAAAACTCATTTTAATCGTTGGAATAAGTTATTCTTAGGAACGGTTAACGAATTGTTTAAAGGATCAAAAGCAGATCTTGCCAAAGAACGCGCATTAAATATTTCTGGTATAATCAGTGAAAAAATTCAGGAATATCAAAAAGGACTAAAAATTTTTAAATAAACTAGGATTCTATTAATAATTAAAAATGAGGATCTCCACGTGGAGATCCTCATTTAAATTGGTAAATGTTTGTTTGAATAGGTGATATTTTTCACAAAGAATTTAGATAGTTATTTGGCTGCAGGTGGTAATAGTACTCCATCAATTACATGTATAATGCCATTTGATGCAGGAATAGAGGCTACTATTGATGCTCCATTGACCATTACTTTGCCATCTTTAACACTCATGGTGATGTCGTTGCCGTTTACCTGTCCAATTACCTGTCCATCAGTAAAACTCTCAGCTTTAAATACACCAAGTGAAACATGGTACTGCAAAATATTGGCCAGATCATCCTTGCTTTCCGGTTTTAATAAACTTTCTACTGTTCCAGCAGGTAATTTATCGAATGCAGCATTGGTTGGAGCAAACACTGTAAAGGGACCAGCGTTACTTAATGCGTCCACTAATTCAGCAGCTTGAACAGCGGCAACTAAAGTACTGTGGTCCTTGCTTCCGATAGCAACCTGAACAACATTTTTTTGGGATAGGTCATCCTGAACTCCCGATTGCCCGGTTCCAACAGCTTCTGTGCTAGCCTCTGTTTCAGCAGACTGTTTTGTACTGTTTTCACAGCTCATCAGCATTGAAATACAGATCAATGATGTAGCTAAATAGATCTTTCTCATAATTTTTATTTTAGTTTTATTAGCATACAAATTATCCATTATATTCTCTTTATTATATGATTGAAATCATAATTGGAGAGTTTTTTATGAATATTTTTTCCATGTTATATTCTAATAAATATCTAATAATCAATTATTTAAAAAATTTTTAATCAAAAAAAGCCGGTCGTCAATGTGTTTTGACGATCCGGCTTAACAAGATTCAGATTTCTGTTATATTCCCTGTTTTACTACGGGGTTTAAGTGCTGCAATTGTTCTTCAATTTCTTTTAGTTCATTCAGCATTTTCTTTCTGTAAACTTCAGTCTGGTCAGTAATCTTTGGTACAAGTTGTTTGTAATAATCGATTCCTACCTGCAGCTGCTCTTTAAATTTTGAAATGTATTTAGCTTTTTTATCACTCATATCCTGTAAGTGCTTGCTGATATCTTTTTTGAGGTATTCCACATAAAGATTGAGTTCATTTACAAATAGGTTTGGACGGTCGATGTCATTCAATAAGTTCAGTTTGCCATAAATATGACTGACCATTTCATCAAGTGAGAACTTCCCGCTGAAATAGGCTATGTTGGGCCCCGGACAAATTGCTACAGCTTTGCTTTCTTTAGGTTTTAAAATGCCATTTTTTAAGTATGCCGGTGCTGCAAGGCCTTCACAAAGGCATATCTTTTCGGTGATCTCATCGAATTTTGCCTGAAAAACTTCAGGCTCTAAACCTTCAGCTTCCAACTGTTTGATCTTGAGATTTTGATATTCTCTTGAGGCCGTACAGATCGGTTGTTCGGTAAACTCGGTATTCGTGGAAAGGAATTTCTTTACACAAGGGCTGCCGGGCCTGCCTTTCGCAATTCGTTCTAGCCTTTGTCTTTCGGATGTGCTTTTACTGAAATTATTAAATGGAATTCCCAGTGGCGATGAACTACTGATATAAAAGTCATCCTTGCAGGCCGTTGCAAGCAGTTCTAATGTTTCCTCATCTACATTTGTGGCTTCCGGTACCAGTAAAAACGGACTTCCCCATCCAGTAGCGTCTAGTTGATAATGTTCCATTAGGAAATTATTTTCATGGGCAGTTCCAATACCTCCCTGAACGCTAATCTTCATCTTTGGTGCCTGGTTTAATTCAATACCTTTTTCAAGTATTGCCTTTCCATACATTTCATAGAGCTCATTAATCATCTCCTGTTTTTTCAGCTTAAACTCTTCCAGGATCGGGCCAAGCAGATAGCCATCGGTTGCGAATGCATGACCACCGCAATTTAGTCCGGATTCAATTCTGAATTCGGATACCCAAAGACCTTTTTTAGCCAAAAATTTAGCCTGGATAAGTGCAGATCGGAAATCGCTGACCTTTAAAATGATGCTTTTTTTAAACTTCCCAGACTTATCAGGAAGGAAGTCTGCAAAGTTTTCCAGGTAACTGTAAAGACGTGGGTTCATTCCTGCAGATAACACTACTGCAGAGTTTACATCGCTTTCAGCAAACCCTTTCAGTGCCGTTAGTGAGTCTGAAAGTTGTTCACCATTGGTATCCGGATTCATTCGGTCGACCTTGGCCATAATATTTACCTGAATTTCACCCTTTTCCATTTCATTTAGTAATTCCTGTTGTAAAGCGGAAACTACTATGCTGTCTTGTTTGGAAAGCATCTGCTGATATTTGCTTTTCAAGGGAGATGTGTCAGGTAATAATTTAAAATATCTGTTCAGATCTGTACCTTCATCAAAAGCTTGTTTCTTCAGATCTTCAAACTGCTCATCTACAATCTTTTTTATAAGATTGAGGTAGGCAGTAATTCGTTTGCTTCTAAAATCAATCTCTTTAGAATCTATAGGTACAAATGTCTCATTGCGTTTTTCAGTATAGAACTGACGCATGCGTTCAATCAACATGTCATCAACTATAGAAACAACGGAACTGATACCATAACGTGCTACTTTTACCGGGGTATCTACAGAATATGCTAGCCCGAGAACAGGAATATGAAATGTATGACTCATGAAAAATTATAAATAGGTTAAAATCACGAGTGCAAATAAGAGTATTTAATAGCTCTTAAAATATGACAGAAGTCACATATAGGGAAAATGACTCAAGAATTATTCTATTTCAAGCTTTCTGATCATTTCTGCACTTTGAGCCCGGCCATGTTCTAGCCTTCCTGCAAAAAATGTTTTTACCTGCTCAAAATGCTGCTTATATCCTTCCATGTCACCATATCCAATAATTGATGACCATTCGCGTACTGCTGAGTGGAATTCCAAATCATCTCCACGGATAGTTTTATCGAATAATGCAGTTTCAATGGATTCTTCAAGAAGATCTTCATTTTTGAAGAGGTATTCAGCAATTCCTAATCTCAGCCGGAATGGGGGAGTCTGGCAGATCAGATTGTCATATGGATTTATACCGAGATGATACCAGGCATCTACCATACTGAGCAGGCTCAAATGTGAATTGGGTTTACGATTCTCAGAACCTGCCGATAGCGAGAACTCCTGCATTACTTTTTCGTCAAGCATTAAAGGTTTATGATCTTGCCCGAAAATAAAATCTCTGGCCTTATACAGGCGCTTTCTGAAGGTATCAGCTTCCTCTTTGATCATTAGCTTGAAAAGCTCAGACTCAGATACGGCATAACGTTTGATCTGGTGCTTGGCATAGGGGTTCAAAATGGCTAATCCACCGTATATGTGCGCCTTATAACTAAAAATCCTAAGGGTGATCAGGATCTTTACATTATCAATTCCACCGAGATAGGAGGCATTTTCCCAAGGAAAAAAGCCGGCTTCTTTCCAAGCAGTACCCATGCTTTCAAAGCCCATATGTGTTACAGCTTGTGTGTCTGCAACAATTTTATCATGCTCGTGGTAATCAGATATTTCACTTAATATCGAACCCAAAGATGAAAGGATATCGGTCATTCGCTGATAAGCTTCCTTTGTTGTCCGGTGAGGGATCACAATCATTTTTTGTCCCTTAGGATCGAATCCAGGGCCATGCAGTGAATGGCAGGTGATAATATGTGAATCCTTTGGCAGGTATTTTTCAAATGCCTCAATTTCTGGATGCTTTACAGAGGTCTGGCCTGCTACTATTGCTCCATATTTGGTATGAGGTCCATATTCGCTGAGTACTTCGGCTATTCGTTCAGCTTCAACAGAGTAAAATAGGACATCAGAGATGCGGGAAACTTCCTTACCATCTTCCAAAATTTCAATGCCATAGGGGCCAAGCTCTGCTTCGAGGAGTTCTCTGCGATGTGGCAGATCACAGCCATAAACCCTGTAACCAGCCTTTACGAAAGATTTAGCATAGATACAGCCCATGTCGCCAAGGCCTATGATTCCAATATTCATGTTAAAGGGCTGATGTGTTTTGAATAGATAATTGTTCGATTATTTATCCTGTTTACTCATTTAATTTAAAAACGTATAATTCATGCTGCTGCAATATTTCCATTAGCATGCTATCTTTTAATAGATAAATATTATGCTCAATATTACATATTTTTCTCATATTTAATTAAGCTATAAACATCCGGTCGAATTAATTTTTATCAATATGTCAGATTATATTTTATCAATAGACCAGGGTACTACTAGTTCCAGAGCTATTTTATTTAACCGTGAGGGCAGTATTGTTGCTGTTTCGCAAAAAGAATTCGAGCAGATCTATCCTAAACCAGGCTGGGTTGAACATAATCCTTTGGAGATCTGGTCAACCCAGGTTTCTGTTGTTACGGAGGCTTTAGCCAAGGCCGGACTCAATTCAATTGATATTCACGCTATCGGGATTGCCAATCAAAGGGAAACAACAGTAGTTTGGGATAAAGAAACCGGACTTCCTATATACAATGCTATTGTGTGGCAGGATCGCCGAACTTCAGATTATTGTGATTCGATCAGAAAAGAACATGGGGAAATGATACGCCAAAAAACAGGACTGATCATCGACTCTTATTTTTCTGCAACTAAGATCCGTTGGATCCTTGAAAATGTACCGGGTGCCCGTCAAAAAGCGAAGGAAGGGAAACTGCTTTTCGGTACGGTTGATAGCTGGTTGATCTGGAAACTTTCCGGAGGAACTACCCATGTTACTGATGTTAGTAATGCATCACGTACCATGTTGTTTGATATTAATACCCTTGAATGGGATAAAACTTTACTTGAGATTTTTGATATTCCTGTTAGCATGCTCCCGGAAGTTAAATCATCCAGTGAAGTTTTCTGTCATACTGCGGGTAATATCCTAGCGACTAAAATTCCGATTGCTGGAATTGCAGGTGATCAGCAGGCGGCTCTTTTCGGACAAATGTGTACGAAAGTTGGGATGGTGAAAAATACCTATGGAACAGGATGTTTTATGCTAATGAACATCGGTAAGAAACCAGCCATGTCAGCTAATAATCTGCTCACTACCATCGCCTGGAAGATAAATGGCGAGGTAACTTATGCATTGGAGGGAGGGATCTTTATTGGTGGTGCCGTAGTACAATGGTTAAGAGATGAACTTGGATTGATCAAGTCTTCTGCTGAAGTTGAAGAGCTTGCAGCAAAAGTAAAGGATAATGGTGGTGTTTATGTTGTTCCTGCATTCGCAGGCCTGGGTGCACCTCATTGGGATCAGCATGCCAGAGGAACAATAACAGGAATAACACGTGGAACAAATTCCGGACATTTCGCAAGGGCAGCGCTTGAAAGTATTGCTTATCAGACCATGGATGTGCTAAAGTCGATGGAAGCTGATGCAGGAACCCCCATCAGTGAGTTAAGAGTAGATGGCGGTGCGACTGCAAATAATATATTAATGCAGTTTCAGGCAGATATTATGAAATGTAAAGTTATTCGTCCGCAGATAACAGAAGTTACTGCCCTGGGTGCTGCTTATCTTGCTGGATTGGCAACAGGTTTCTGGAAAGATGTGGAAGAGATCTCTGCACAGTGGAAAGTTGAAAGAGATTTTGAGCCTGCAGAACTTGAAAATTATGATGAATTGATTAATGGCTGGGAGCGTGCAATAAAGGCAGCAAAAGCTAATGTAAGTTTATAGAAAAAACAATACCTTCAATTATGACACCATTTTTAGCAGAATTTATAGGAACAGCACTTGTGATCTTATTAGGTAACGGAGTAGTTGCCAATGTAGTTTTAACCGGAACAAAGGGCAATGGAGGTGGTTGGATTGTGATTACCACCGCATGGGCTCTGGCAGTATTTGTCGGCGTGGTAGTATCAGCTCCTTATAGTGGGGCACATTTGAACCCTGCAGTGACCATCGCGCTTGCCATCTCCGGTAAATTTGAATGGGCCCAAGTACCAACTTATATGCTTGCCCAAATGCTTGGAGCAATGCTTGGATCCTTTCTCGTTTGGATAAAGTATAAGGATCATTTTTTAGCTACAGACGATAAGGGTTTAAAGTTGGCGGCATTCAGCACAGGACCAGCAATAAGAAATACATTTTCAAACCTGACCAGTGAGATCATTGGCTCATTTGTATTGCTTTTTGTAATTTTCTATTTTACCAATGCTGAAATAGTTGATACTAAAGCACCTGTCGGACTTGGATCATTGGGTGCTATTCCGGTGATGTTTCTGGTTTGGGCTATCGGCCTTTCACTGGGAGGAACAACAGGATATGCAATCAACCCGGTGCGAGATCTTGGCCCCAGGATCATGCACAGTATACTTCCTATTTCAGGTAAAGGATCAAGCGAATGGTCGTATTCTTGGATTCCTGTAATTGGTCCTATGATAGGAGCAAGTCTTGCAGCATTTCTTTATCTTGCTTTAAATAGATGATAATTTCCATACCTTTTAGGTATTCATAATTTCCTTTTTATTTATTATCAAAAGAGTATTTTTACCTCATGACTGAAAAGAGTGCTTTATTGTATGCTATTATAGAAAACGCAATTGATGGTATTATAACTATTGATGAGCGCGGATTGATAGAGTCAATAAATCCCGCTGCTTGTGCCTTGTTTGGGTATACAATTGATGAAGTATTTGGCAAGAATGTTTCAATTCTTATGCCCAGGCCTGATAAAGATCAGCATGATGAATACATATCACGCTATCAGAAAACCGGTAATCCTCATATCATTGGCAAAGGCCGTGATGTGAACGGACAAAAAAAAGATGGTACTTTATTTCCATTTCGTTTGGGAGTAAATGAAGTAAAGTATTCAGGAAGAACTATTTATGCTGGATTTATTCATGATCTTTCTAAAGAAAAAGAAGCAGAATCAAAGATTCTTCATTATGCATCTAAACTTGAAAAATTAGTAGAAGAGCGAACCAATTCCCTGCAAAAATCGGTAATTGAACTCCAGGAAGCTAAAGAGACTGTCAGCAAATCACTAGAAAAAGAAATAGAGCTCAACCAGCTTAAAAGTAGATTTGTATCGATGGCTTCTCATGAATTTCGAACACCACTGAGCTCCATTCAGCTATCGGCCTCGTTGATTGAAAAGTATAAATTGCAATCAGACGACACAAACGTGAGTAAACATGTCAGTAAAATCAAAAATTCAGTTGGAAATCTGACGACCATTCTAGATGATTTTCTTTCATTGGAGCGTTTGGAGGCAGGTAAAATCGAAACTAATTTTACTAAATTCGATATTGTTAAACTTGCAGAAGAGATCACCGAAGAAATGCAGCTAATGGCCAAAAAAGATCAAAATATTATTTACCAGCATACTGGTTTGCATAGTATGGTTTTGCTTGATCAGAATTTGCTCCGAAATTGTATTGTTAATTTGGTTTCAAATGCAATTAAATATTCTGGTGAAAATACATTCATTGAATTTAATACCGAGCTTACAGATACAGAATGTAGTGTAACAGTTCGGGACAATGGCATTGGTATTCCAGAAATTGATCATAAACATCTTTTTGAGCCTTTTTTTAGAGCAAATAATACCGGAAACATACCTGGTACCGGATTAGGGTTGAATATAATTCTTCGATACGTTAACCTTATGGGTGGTAAAGTTGACTTTAAAAGCCTTGTTAATCAGAAAACTGTTTTTACACTAAATTTCCCACAGTAAATTTCTATGAAGAAAAAAATTCTAATTATTGAGGATAACGAAGATATCAGAGAAAGTTCAGTGGAAATTCTGGAACTGGCAGGTTATGAAGTACTACAAGCTGAAAATGGCAAAATAGGGGTAGAACTGGCCCAGCAACATCTTCCAGATATGATCCTTTGTGATATTATGATGCCCGAGCTTGATGGATATGGGGTTTTGTATCTGCTCTCGAAAAATCAGAATACTGGAAATATTCCATTTATCTTTCTTACTGCCAAGGCAGAACGCTCTGATATGAGAAAAGGTATGGAAATGGGAGCTGATGATTATTTGACAAAGCCATTTGATGATATGGAATTGCTTAATACCATTGAATCACGATTTCATAAAAAGCAAAAACTAGAAGCTTTTTACAGCCAATCATACGAAAGCCTTAAACTTCTTGCAAATCAGAATCAGGGATTAGATGAACTGAAAAAAATAATAGCCGACCGAAAAGTGAAGCTGGTTAGAAAAAAACAGATTGTTTATTATGAGGGAGATTCTATAACAGGTATTTATTTGATTTTAAGTGGTAGAGTTAAAGCTATCAAGTTAAATGAAGATGGGAGAGAACTTGTGACCGGAATGTATGGTTCAGAAGAATATCTCGGAATCCAGGCGATGTTATCTGGCGATCATTATAATGAAACTGTAGAAGCAACTGAAGATACCACCATTTGCCTCCTTCCCAAAGATATTGTCAAACAATTGCTTGATAATTATACAGATGTTGGTCAGAAATTTATTAAAGTAATTTCCAGTAACCTCATTGAAAAGGAAGAGCAATTGCTACAACTCGCTTACCATTCTGTAAGGAAGCGTATGGCTGAGATCCTGATCCGTCTTGCTAAAATTCATCAGGATTCTGATGGAGAATCTCAAATCCGGATTTCAAGAGAAGACCTTGCATCAATGGCCGGAATGGCAACTGAAACAGTGAGCCGTACTTTAAGTGATTTTAAGGATGAGGGAATTATCGAAAAAAAGGGTAGTGTGATCCAGATTATTGATCAATCGAAACTCCTAAAGATGAAAAACTGACAAAGAT
>JBIIWE010000405.1:0-3234 GCA_044339075.1 Daejeonella sp.
GAGTATATTTGCACCATGAGAAAAGTTCTTTTATTTGCACTTGCAACGTTAATTTTTCAGTCCTGTATAGATACATCTGTTAAGAAACTTCCGATTTTAGGCGAACGTGAACCGGTAGAGAGAATTATAGAGGGGA
Source organism: Daejeonella sp. (assembly GCA_044339075.1). Lineage (GTDB taxonomy): Bacteria > Bacteroidota > Bacteroidia > Sphingobacteriales > Sphingobacteriaceae > Daejeonella. Next base: position 137 of record JBIIWE010000405.1, read on the forward strand.
AACTAATAATTGACACTATTTATCAAACAGTTCCTGATTTCAGTTATTTAAACCAGGATAGCATTCCAGTTACAAATAAAGATTTCGACAACAAAATTTATGTAACAGACTTCTTCTTTACTTCTTGTAATACTATTTGTCCGATTATGCACCGAAATATGTTAAATGTGTATACTAAATTCAAGGATAATCCGAAAGTTAAATTCCTTTCTCACTCGATAGACGTAAAATATGACCTTCCATCAAGATTGAAAACCTATGCTACAAAACTGGGTATCTCAGGTAATCAATGGGAGTTTGTACATGGCAGCCGCGATTCGATCTTTGGTATTGCTGCAAAAAGCTATCTGGTTTCTGCATTTGAAGACAGTACTGATTCACAGGGACTGGTTCATCAGGGATGGTTCATTTTGGTAGATACTAAAAAGCAACTCCGGGGAGCATATGATGGCACCAAGGAAGATCAGGTTAATCAATTAATGAAAGACATGGAACTATTGCTGAAGGAAGAGTTTGGCGATGCGAAATAAACTCGTTTATTTTATTTTATTAACTATTGCCTTCACAAGCATGATCCAATCATGCCAAAATGAGACAAGTATAAACTTTAAACGTTATTATGTCAATGGTAAGGGCATTTACGAAAAGAATTGCCAGAACTGCCATGGATCAGATGGTAAAGGTTTAGGTACTTTATATCCGCCTTTAACTGACAGCACCTATCTTAAATTAAACAGAAATAAATTAGCATGTATAATTAGAAATGGACAAACTGGAACAGTTAAGATAAATAACATACCCTACGTTGGGATAATGCCTGGTAACGAAACTCTGGCAGATATAGATATCGCACAAGTTATAGTTTACATATCCAATTCATTCGGCAATAAACAGGGTTTCTATGATTCTGACATTGCCAAAAAAGATCTCGAAAAATGCAAATAAATATCTCCTGAGAAGATGCAGGCTTTAGCTTGTGGTTAACAGAACGATTTGTATTTTTGCAATTCATACAAAAAAAATGGCTAAGCGTACACGAATTAAAGATCTATTAGTTTCCAGCGATTTCGGAAAACAGGTTTCTGTAATGGGATGGGTAAGAACATTCAGAAACAATCAATTTATTGCTCTGAATGATGGTTCAACTATTAACAACATACAGGCAGTTGTAGATTTTAATTCGTTTGAAGAAAGCCTCCTAAAAAGGCTCACAACCGGAGCTGCAGTATCCATCAATGGCGAAATAGTAGAATCATTAGGAAAAGGACAACGAATTGAAATCAAAGTAAACTCCCTTGAAATATTGGGTGATAGTGATGCCGAAAAATTTCCTTTGCAACCCAAAAAACATAGCCTGGAATTTTTACGTGAAATAGCACATTTACGCTTTCGTACCAATACTTTCAATGCAGTTTTTAAAATAAGGCATGCATTGGCATACGCTGTACACAAATTCTTTAATGATAAGGGCTTTGTATACATGCATACCCCTATAATTACTGCTTCTGATGCTGAAGGAGCAGGAGAAATGTTCCGGGTTTCAACCTTTGATCCTGATCATATACCACGCAATGAGGATGGTACAGTAAATTATAAAGAAGATTTTTTCGGTAAAGCTACCAATCTAACTGTTTCAGGACAATTGGAAGGTGAGCTTGCCGCCATGGCTTTTGGAGATATTTACACCTTCGGACCAACATTCAGAGCGGAAAACTCAAATACAACACGCCATCTGGCAGAATTCTGGATGATTGAGCCAGAAATGGCTTTCTATGATCTGAATGACAACATGGATCTCGCCGAGGAATTACTTAAATATCTAATTCGTTATGCCATAGACCATTGCGGAGAAGAACTAGACTTTCTTAAGAACAGGCTATTGGAAGAAGATAAACAAAAACCTCTGACAGAGCGTTCTGAAACCGACCTTCTAACAAAACTTAATTTCTGCCTGGAAAATGATTTTGAGAGAATCACCTATACAGAAGCGATCACTATTCTTAAAAACTCCAAGCCAAATCAAAAAAAACAATTCAAATATCTGATCGAAGGCTGGGGGTCTGATCTTCAATCAGAGCATGAGCGCTACCTGGTAGAAAAACATTTCAAGAAACCAGTAATATTAACCGATTATCCCGCTGATATCAAATCCTTCTATATGCGTATGAATGAGCCAGATACAGAAGGAAGATTAACAGTCAGAGCTATGGACATTCTATTCCCTGGCATTGGTGAAATTGTAGGTGGATCGCAGCGTGAAGAGCGTCTGGAGAACCTGGAAAAAAGAATGGCAGAAATGCATATTCCGACAGAAGATATGTCATGGTACCTGGATACTCGACGCTTTGGTTCAGCGCCACATGCCGGATTCGGTTTAGGCTTTGAACGATTAGTTCTATTTGTTACAGGAATGACGAATATCAGAGATGTTATTCCATTCCCGAGAACTCCAAAAAATGCTGAATTTTAAGATGTATATCTAAAGTTCAATTTTTTACTCTTCATTTTCTTTATTCAGGCTTGTATTAATGGAGAATACGAAGGGTGTATTTTATTTTAGTATTTTTAAACATGCTAATTAAGATCTATCCTGAAAATCCAAATGAAAAAATGATTCAGCAGGTAGTTGAAGTCTTAAAAAAAGGCGGAATAATAATTTACCCTACTGACACGGTTTATGGTTTAGGATGTGACATTACAAATCCAAAAGCAATTGAGCGAATCTGCAAAATTCGTGGCATAAAACCTGAAAAAGCAAACTTCTCTTTCGTTTGTTACGATCTAAGGCATATTTCAGATTATACCAAACCCATAGATAATGAAACCTACCGGATTCTAAAAAAAGCACTTCCCGGCCCATTTACTTTCATTTTCAATGCGAACAAAAATGTTCCAAAGCTTTTGAGCAATAACAAAAAAACAGTAGGAATTCGTATACCCGACAATACTATTGCCCGCGAAATTGTTCAAATGCTTGGAAATCCAATAATCTCTACTTCGATACATGACGATGATGATATCATTGAATACTCAACTGACCCAGAACTGATTCATGAGAAATACGAAGATTTGGTTGATCTTGTGATTGATGGAGGCTA
>JBIIWE010000406.1:0-3228 GCA_044339075.1 Daejeonella sp.
AGATTTTAACCCGTAACCAGAACCTCCATTTCTAATACTGATTGTCATCGTGGCGAAAGCCACGACCTAACCTGCTTCTCAAGCAAACCAAAGATTAATCCGCCCAAAATAAATAAAGAAGCTAACAGCTTCCAATAAGGCAGTTTTTCCCCTAAATACAATGCCGAACTTATAAATCCTACAACCGGTACCAATAGCGTGAAGGGAACAACAACTGAAGTAGAATAGGACTTCATCAGAAATCCCCAGGCACCATATCCAATATGTGTTGAGAAGTATACGATAAAAAATACCGCAGCTATGGCCATCCAAGACACATTTTGCAGTGAACTCAGGATAAGGACAGGCCCTTCAAAAAAGAAAGAGACTAGAACCATCACCGGAAAGGCTGCCAGATTTCCCCAAACTACCAGTGCTAGAGGCGATTGAGCATGAATTTTCTTGGTCAATATATTCCCTGCTGCCCATGAAAATGCAGCAAACAACATTAGAATCAGTCCCACTAAGGTACTCCCACCCTTTACATGATATCCCACAATACCAATTCCAATGAAAGAAATCAGGGAACAAGCAATTTTAAAAGGACTTGGCCGGTCATGAAAGAATAAAAAAGCAAGACCAATTGAAAAGAAGACCTGAATCTGGAGAACAAGCGATGCAAGTCCCGGAGATATGCCAAGTTTAATTCCGGTAAAGATGAATCCGAACTGTAAGGCGAAATTAAAGAGTCCATAATAAATGATCAGCTTTATCGGAGCTTTGGGCCTGGGCATGAAAAACACCCATGGCAGAGCCGAAAGGCCAAATCGAAGAGCACTTAACAGAAAGGGAGGGAAACTCTTTAGTCCGATATAAACTGCCACGAAATTCACACCCCAGATCAATACGATGGTTAGGACTAATAAAAGATGCTTTGGAGGTAAATTTATCGTGTTCATTATACTAATAAAACTTTAACCATGATATCGTTACTCATTAATCCTTCATATTTGCATTGGGTAGATTAGTGATTTCTATTAAACTTGATATCTATTTTCTCCCATCCGGGATTCCCGCCGATCTATGCGATCCAACAAGGCATTCATAAACAACCCGCCTAAATAACCCATATATACACCATGGACTTCCCTACCCCCTTGGGCATAAAAAAAAGCAACACATGTTTGCTTTTTTGTGCGCCCACCTGGGTGAGAACCTATTGCTGTTATTAACTTTAAATCAACTGCTCACAAATAAGGTTAAATTCCAGGCACTTACTTAGCTAACACCTGTTTTGAGTATGTAAATATACCTGTTTTTTCACTTTCCCCCCTCTACTTAGTTTTATTAATTTTAAAATAGGTTCTCTCTATGCCATTCAATATTTTCCAATGACGGATAATGTTTGGTATCAAAAGGCAAACGCATTTTTCTACCGTGTAATTGCTTTAGACCATAAGGATGTTATAATAGAGATTAACAAGATTGGCTTATGTAGCGCTTTGCCATATAGGGTATTTGCAAGGTTAAGACGGGTAAACTTTGAGATTTAAGAGTTTAATGCTTGATTATTCCTTTTTACTAGAGTATAGAATCATGAATGATGTCAATCAATAGCGAACAAGGGTTTCAGGATAATACAGGGATTAGACTAATGACACGATTTTTATAAACTATTATGTGTAACTTTTATATATAAACATTTTTGTTTATTTTTGAATATGAATCTGTCAATTGAAAAGTATAAAGGAATTCATCCGGGAATTATATTAGAACGTGAGCTGAAAAAAAGAAACCTGAAAAAAGGTCCATTCGCACTTTCATTACAAGAATACCCCCAGACTCTTAATGAAATTACCAAAGGCAGACGTGGGTTAACACCTGCCCTATCCTTAAAAATTGATAGCGCATTGGGCTTAGAGGAAGGAACTATGCTCATTCTTCAGGCTTATCACGAAATCAAAAAGGAAAAGAAGAAAAGTAAATCTGGTGACCATCCCAACCTTTCTATATTGCGAAAGATCCTTTTCTGGGATACAGAAATCGATAAAATTGAATGGCATAGACAATACAAAGCTATTATTCAGCGTGTATTCGAGCGAGGAAATGACGATGAAAAAAAAGAAATACTCAGGTTCTATGGCAAAGACAAAATAAAAGCTATCACTGGCAGCACCCGGATTACTAACAATAAAATTCGGGTTATGGGCCATACCACATCGAAATAATATGCTTTACTGGAACACAGTACCTGATCTTTTAAAAGAAAGCCTTATAAAACTGATGCAGGCTGAAGAACTTAAGGACTTCCGGCTTGTAGGTGGAACGGCATTGAGCTTGTATCTTGGCCATCGGATATCAGTAGATATTGATCTGTTTACTGATGCCCCTTACGGCACTATTGATTTTAATACAATTGAAGTTTTCCTTAAAAATAATTTTCCACATGTAAAAGGAGACTTTGGCGGCAATCCGGGTATGGGTAAATCTTTTCTTATTGGAACCAGCCCTGATTCAGTGGTTAAACTGGATATCTATTATTCAATGGATCCCTTTTTCCAGGAACTGACCGAAGAAGATGGAGTACGGATGGCAACTGAAGAAGAGATCATTGCAATGAAAGTAGATATAGTACAAAGAACAGCCAGAAAAAAAGATTTTTGGGATTTGCATGAACTACTGGGCAAATACGCTATCAATGATATGATTGCTCTACACAAAAAGCGTTTTGAATGGACACATGACAAAGCGCTAATTCAGAAAAATTTTTTGAATTTTAAAACAGCTGATGATGATTTAGACCCAATTTGTTTAAAAAACAAGGAATGGGCTTTCATCAAAGATGATATTATAGAGGCGACTCGGTCTTAACCCGGTACAAAAATGTTTGAATAAAAGGAGCTCAACCAAACTTTATAGTTGAAAAACCATGTTTGGAGAAGGTAAGATCATAAAACAACAAAATACCAGATCACTTTGAGGTTTCATTTTTCCTGCGCCCACCTGGGCTTCCCGACTTTCGTCGGGATAAAATCTCACACAGTTGGGCATAAAAAAAGCAAACCTGAGTTTGCTTTTTTGTGCGCCCACCTGGGCTCGAACCAGGGACCAAAAGATTATGAGTCTTCTACTCTAACCAACTGAGCTATGGGCGCTCAAGTCTGCCTAGGGCGGACTGATTTGAGGATGCAATTTTACGCAAATGCTTTGGGATTATAAAATTGAATTTGGTAAATATTAAACTTGATT
>JBIIWE010000029.1:0-10677 GCA_044339075.1 Daejeonella sp.
GGAGATTATAAATTTACTTAAGTAAATTTTATGAAATATGATTCAGGAAATGGAACTCAAAATGGTTTCATTGTCTAGGTTTCAAAAGTCCAAAATCAGAGAAAAATGAGAGATTTTAAAAAATTGGTGGTTTGGAGAAAATCGCATGAGTTAACATTATTGATTTATCATGATATACTTCCAAAGTTTCCAAAGCATGAGGTTTTTCATCTTGCATCTCAGACAAAGAGGGCTGCATACTCTATTCCGATTAATATCGCAGAAGGAACCGGAAAGAATACCGATAAAGATTTTACCGGTTTTTTAGACATTAGCTTAGGTTCTTCCCACGAACTGGAATATTGCTGTTTACTGGCAAAGGACCTGGGTTATTTGACGGACGAACAATATAATATCGTAAACAGTGAAATCAATCAGGTAAAAGCAATGCTGATTGGTTTAATTAAATCAATAAGGAAATAGTCTGGGCTTTCAGCTTTCGACTTTCCACTTTTAGCTTTTAAAAAATGAAACTATTCGACGTATACCCACTTAACCCAATAGAAATAGTAAAAGCCAGCGGTAGCAGCGTTTGGGATACTGATGGTAATGAATATTTAGACCTGTATGGTGGTCATGCTGTTATTTCAATCGGACATACGCATCCACATTATGTACGCAGACTTACAGATCAACTGAATAAGATAGCTTTCTATTCTAATTCAGTAATCATTTCTTTGCAGCAAGAGCTGGCTGAGAAGTTGGGTAAATTGTCTGGGAAGACTGATTTTCAGTTATTTTTATGTAATTCAGGTGCTGAGGCGAATGAGAATGCACTTAAACTTGCTTCTTTTTATAATAACAGAAAGAAAATCATCGCCTTCAAAGGAGCTTTCCACGGGCGAACTTCACTGGCTGTTGCAGCTACGGATAATCCGAAGATCATTGCACCAGTTAACCAGACCGAGAATATTACTTTCCTTCCCCTAAACGATGAACAGGCATTAGAAGATACCTTCAAAGAATTTGGTAATGAAATCTCTTCGGTGATCATTGAAGGTATTCAGGGTGTTGGTGGGATCAGGGAAGCATCAAAAAGCTTTCTTCAAAAGATCAGAACACTTTGTGATCAGTATAATGCAGTTTATATTGCGGATTCAGTGCAATGCGGTTATGGCCGAACTGGTAATTTTTATGCCCATGATTATGCAGGTGTTGAAGCTGATGTTTACTCTATGGCAAAAGGAATGGGTAATGGTTTCCCGATTGGTGCAATTTCTATTTCTCCAAAGTTCAAACCTTGGCATGGTGAACTGGGAACAACTTTCGGTGGGAATCACCTGGCATGTGCAGCTGCTCTTGCTGTTCTTGAAGTAATGGAACAGGATGATCTGATGAAAAATGCCGAAAAAATTGGAGACTATCTAATTTCAGAGCTGAAGAAGTTTGAAAAGATCATTGAAGTTCGTGGTAGGGGATTAATGATTGGTATCGATCTTCCTGAAGAGTATAACAACGTGAAAAAAGATTTGCTTTTTAAACATCGTATCTTTACAGGAGAGGCAAAACCAAATGTTATCAGGCTCTTGCCCGCTTTGAACATAACAAAAGCACATGCTGATCAATTCTTAGAGGCACTTAGTAAAGAGCTGAAAGGTGATAGCAAAAATATAAAAGCATAAAGCGGAATTATTATGAGACATTATACTAAAATTGAAGTATGGAAAAAAGCTCATCGAATGGAATTAGAATATGCGTGCTTTCTAGCTTTATGCTTTGCACTTTTACCTTTTAGCTTAAAAAAATGAAATTATTTTCTTCTGTAAGCGATATCTCTGACCTAAAGGGTTCTGTTGAACAGGCACTGATTCAAAAGGCAGATCCTTTTGCAAATCAAAGTCTGGGTAAAAACAAAACCCTGGGACTGGTATTTTTGAATCCGAGTTTGCGTACTCGTTTAAGCACTCAAAAGGCAGCCTTGAATCTGGGAATGAATGTCATGGTGATGAATCTTGATAAAGAAGGCTGGGCATTAGAGACTGAAGACGGCGTTGTGATGAATGGTACAACGGTAGAACATATCCGCGAAGCAGCAGCTGTAATGGGTCAGTATTGTGATATACTGGGCTTCCGTTCTTTTCCTAAATTGCAGAATCGTGAGGAAGATTATAGTGAGGGTCTGTTCAATAAGTTCGTAAAGTTTTGTGGTGTTCCTGTGATTTCTCTAGAGAGTGCAACCCTGCACCCTCTACAGAGCTTTGCCGATTTGATCACCATCGAAGAAAATAAAAAGACTGTCAGACCTAAGGTGGTTTTAACCTGGGCACCCCATGTGAAATCTTTGCCTCAAGCTGTTCCTAATTCTTTTTCGGAGTGGATGTGCAGAGCTCAGGCCGAGGGAATGATCGATTTTGTGATTACTCATCCACAAGGACTTGAGCTCGCTGAAAAATTTACTCCCGGAGCAAAAATTGAATGTGATCAGGATACTGCTCTGCAGGGTGCAGACTTTGTTTATGCTAAGAACTGGTCATCTTACCATGATTATGGCAAAACCGTTCAGGGAGCAGAATCATGGATGATAACACATAAGAAGCTGGAACAAACCAATGAGGCTAAAGTCATGCACTGTCTGCCTGTACGTCGCGATTTCGAGCTTTCCGCCGAAGTGCTCGATGGACCGCATTCGCTTGTGATCAAAGAAGCGGCTAATCGGGTATGGTCAGCACAAACGATACTTAAAAATATGCTTGAGGGACTGAAATGAAACCTTTATACGTCATAAAAATTGGTGGGAATGTTATTGATGATCCGGAAAATCTAAAGAGTTTTTTGTCGGACTTCTCTGCATTGAAAGGCGATAAGATTCTGATACATGGTGGCGGTAAAATTGCCACCAAGCTTTCCACGGAACTGGGTATCAAATCAAAATTGATCGAGGGGCGCCGGGTAACTGATGGAGAAGCCCTGAAGATTGTAACGATGGTCTATTCTGGATTAATTAATAAAAATATTATTGCAGCTCTCCAGAATGATCAATGCAACGCAATCGGACTTACAGGGGCTGATGGAAACTTTATACGAGCAAAAAAACGTCCAATGGTAAAGGTTTATTCAGTAGAAAAAGATGCCGATATAAATGTTGATTATGGTTTTGTTGGCGATCTGGATGATACATCGGTTGATTCAGAGGCGCTTTCTAAGCTGTTAGAAGCAGGTTTTACACCCGTTTTCTCTGCGATCACTCATGATGGCAAAGGACAACTACTTAATACCAATGCAGATACAATTGCTTCTGTAATTGCGGTTTCTATGGCAAAACTCTATGAAACATCACTTATTTATTGTTTCGAAAAGGCTGGGGTGCTCATGAATATTGAGGATGATAACTCCCTGATCAAGTTGATTGATCCACCTTACTATCACGAATTGAAGAGGCAGGGAATCATCAACGAAGGTATGATACCCAAACTGGATAATGCTTTTGAAGCGATTGACCAAGGATTGAAAGAGGTTTGTATAGGAAAATCAGACTCTTTATCCTCATTGAATGAACATAATTTTGGAACGAGATTAACTAAGTAATATGAGCACATCGAAGAAAACAGCAATTTTAGGAAGCGGTAATATTGGTATGTCACTGGCTAATGGCCTGGCAAAATCTGATTATTGCCTACCCGGAGATATTACACTCACACGCCGTAATGTTCAGCATTTATCAGCACAGCAACAACGGGGTTTTAAGGTTAGCGATGATAACTTCGCGGCTGTTACAGACTCATCTGTCATTATCCTTGCTGTATTACCCCAGCAACTTAATATTTTGCTCGAAAAGATCGTAGGGGCTATTGATCCTGCAAAACATCTGGTGATCTCCGTGATCTCGGGAGTTAGCTGTGCAGATATTCGCGCAAAACTGGGGAATGATGTTCAGGTAGTTCGCGCAATGCCTAATACAGCAATTGCTATCGGCGAATCAATGACCTGCATCGCATCAGATAATGCGGAGACTGAGAATATTGTAGAGGTTACAAAAATGTTCAAGACAGTAGGTGAAGTGATCAAGATCAATGAAGAACTGATGACTTCGGCAACAGCTTTATGTGCATGTGGCGTGGCTTTCTTTTTGAGAGCTGTTCGTGCAGCATCTCAGGGTGGTGTTGAAATTGGATTCCATGCTGATGAGGCACTCAGAATGGCCGCTCAGACTGCCAAAGGAGCAGCTTCTTTGTTGCTCGAGTTGAATAGTCACCCAGAGCAGGAAATCGATAAGGTTACATCTCCAAAAGGTTGTACCATCGCCGGATTGAATGAAATGGAGCATAATGGTTTTAGCTCATCCCTGATTAAGGGAATTAAATTATCGGCTCAAAAGGCTGGTGAATTATATACAAACGACTAAAGAAAATGGCCAGTAAACTGTTTGATGACAGTGTTGATTTATTGCGTAAGCTAATCAGCATCCCTTCATTAAGTAAAGAAGAGCAGAAAACTGCCTCGACAATTGAGCAGTTTTTGGAAGATCGTGGAGTAAAAACTCATCGAATAATTAATAATGTATGGGCATATAATGAGCATTTTGATTCAAAAAAGCCAACAATCTTGCTTAATTCGCATCATGATACAGTAAAGCCAAATCCAGGATACTCTAAAGACCCATTTGCAGCCGACATCATTGATGGCAAGTTATTTGGTTTGGGGAGTAATGACGCGGGAGGCTGTTTGGTATCACTTATTGCTGTGTTTATTCATTTCTATAAAGAGAAGAACCTAAAATACAACCTTTGTCTGGCTGCAACTGCAGAGGAGGAAATCTCAGGTAAGAATGGTATTGAGCTTATACTTCCTGAACTGGGTCAGCTTGAATTTGCAATTGTGGCTGAGCCAACCTTAATGCAGCTCGCTATTGCCGAACGTGGTTTAATGGTTTTGGATTGTGTTGCCCATGGCAGGGCAGGACATGCTGCCCGAGAGGAAGGTGAGAATGCCATTTATAAGGCAATGAAGGATATTGATTGGTTCAAAAACTATGAGTTTGCGAAGAAATCAGTGCTATTTGGTCCGGTTAAGATGAGTGTAACAATTATCGAGGCCGGATCCCAACATAATGTGGTTCCTGCAGTTTGTAATTTTACAGTTGATGTACGGGTAACTGATGCGTATCGGAATGAGGAGGTACTGAAAATTATAGGTCAGAATGTAGCATGTGATGTTAATCCTAGATCTACTCGGTTAAAGCCGTCTTCAATTAGTATCGACCATCCGATTGTTAGGGCAGGAATTGCTTTGGGCAGGGAGACCTATGGTTCTCCTACAACAAGTGATCAGGCATTATTGGATATCCCCTCACTAAAAATGGGTCCTGGAGATTCTGCCCGTTCACATATGGCCGATGAGTTTATTTATTTAAATGAAATTGAAGAAGGTATAGACCTCTATATAAAATTATTGTCAGAGATTGTGTGATGGAAAAGGATTTGAATAGTACTTTAGAAAATGAAAGAGCCTTACTACTTCCACTTCAACTGGATAATGATAAAGAATTACAAGAGGTAGCGAATGAGGATAGCCTCTGGATTTATGGTCTTCAGGATCTTTCAAAGTCTGGAGAACTTAATAAATATATACGTCAGGCACTTGCTGATCGGGAAACCATAAAGGAACAATATTTTACAAATTTCAAAGCGATACTATGAGCAAGCTCTGGCAAAAAGATACAGAAACCGAAAGTTCAGTAGAAAAGTTTACAGTAGGAAATGACAGAGAACTTGATAATCAGCTTGCTGCTTTTGACGTTTTAGGCTCACTGGCGCATACCCGGATGCTTGAAAGTATAGGTCTTTTAGATAAAAATGACCTAGCTCAGGTTCAGGCCGGATTGAAAGTAATATTTAAAGAAATTCAGGAAGGTAAATTCAGTATTGAGGCTGATGTAGAAGATGTACATTCACAAGTTGAGCTATTGCTTACCCGTAGGGTTGGAGAAGCCGGAAAGAAGATCCATAGTGGAAGATCACGGAATGATCAGGTTCTTGTAGACCTTAAACTATTTTTCAGGAGTGAAATTCAGGGAATTGTTAAAAATACAGAACTGCTTTTTAATCAATTGATTAATCAAAGTGAGGAGCATAAGAACAAATTACTTCCAGGATATACTCACCTTCAGATCGCAATGCCCTCTTCCTTCGGACTTTGGTTCGGTGCTTATGCAGAAAGCCTTACCGATGACATGGAGCTGATGCTTGCAGCCTGGAAGGTGTGTAATAAGAATCCATTAGGTTCAGCTGCCGGATATGGATCTTCTTTTCCTTTGAACCGCACCATGACCACCGAGTTATTAGGTTTTGATACGCTGAACTTTAATGTAGTTTATGCACAAATGGGCCGTGGGAAAACTGAACGGATTCTGGCGCAGGCAATGTCATCAGTGGCAGCTACTCTGGCAAAACTGGCAATGGATGCCTGTCTTTTCATTAATCAGAATTTTGCATTTATCAGCTTCCCGGATGAGCTGACCACGGGTTCGAGCATCATGCCACATAAGAAAAATCCGGATGTTTTTGAACTGATCCGTGCGAGATGTAATAAGATCCAGGCTTTACCCAATGAGATCGCTCTGATAACCACTAACCTGCCTTCAGGCTATCACCGCGATCTTCAATTGCTGAAGGAAAATCTATTTCCGGCATTTAAATCTTTAAATGAGTGTCTGGAAATGACCGCCTTCATGCTTCAGTCTATTCGAATTAAAGATGATATTCTGCTAGATGAGAAATATGCTTATTTGTTCAGTGTGGATGCGGTAAACGAGGAGGTATTGAATGGTGTACCATTCCGTGAAGCCTATAAAAATATTGGTTCAGCCATTGAAAGAGGTGAATTTAAAGCACCGGCAAGTGTAAAACATACTCATGAAGGTAGTATTGGGAATTTGTGTAATCAGCAGATCCGCGACTCCTTTAATGGTGTCTTATCCGGATTTAATTTTGAAAAAGTTGAAAAAGCTGTCAGTGCATTAATTGTCTAATATTAAATAAAGGAATTTAATTAGAGAGATCCTTGCAAGATCCATAACAGAATGAATATATCCAGATTAGCAAATACCCTTGAGGGTTCAGAAATTATAAAAATTGCCGGCGAGATCAATGAGCTTAAGCGTAAAGGTGAGCAGATTGCTAACTTAACTATCGGTGATTTTGACTCTACTATTTATCCGATACCGGATGAGCTAAAAGCAGGAATTGTAGAAGCATATAAAGATAATCAGACTAATTATCCACCCGCTGAGGGTGTTGCTGTGTTGCGTGAGAATGTTTCGGCATTTTTGAAGGAGCGCTTCGGATTGGAATATAACAGTAAACAAATTCTGGTTGCGGGTGGCTCTCGTCCTTTGATTTATGGTACTTATATGGCACTGATCGATCCGGGAGATAAAGTGATTTTTCCAACGCCATCATGGAACAACAATCATTATTGCCGCTTTACTGGTGCAGAACAAGTTCCTGTGATTACATCTGCAGACAATAATTTTATGCCTAAGGCTGATGATATCAGGCCTCATTTAAAAGGTGCAACGCTACTGGCATTATGTTCTCCATTGAACCCAACCGGAACCATGTTTTCGAAAAAGGATCTGGAAGAGATCTGTGACCTGGTGATCGAAGAGAATAGGAGCCGTGGAGCAGATGAAAAACCATTGTATATCATGTACGATCAGATCTACTCACTCCTTACTTTTGGTGATCAGTTTCATTATGATCCCGTAAGTCTTAGGCCTGAATTGAAAGACCATGTTATATATATTGATGGGATCTCCAAATGTCTTGCTGCAACAGGAGTACGGGTTGGATGGGCTTTCGGTCCGGAGCACGTAATCGATAAAATGAAAACTATCGTAGGTCATGTGGGTGCATGGGCACCCAAGCCGGAGCAGATTGCAACAGCTAAATTTTTAACCCAGCCGGTAAAATTAAATACCTACTTAACTACTTTCAAAGCGAAGGTTCAAAAAAGTTTAGATGCGCTTTACCAAGGAATAATCCAGCTAAAGGCCGATGGCTTCGCAGTGGATGCTATTAATCCAATGGGTGCAATTTATCTGACAGTAAAGGTTGATTATATCGGAAAAACTACATCAGAAGGTGAGATTTTGAAAAATAGTGCAGATGTTAATTTTTACCTGATCAAAGAGGCTAAAATGGGAATTGTGCCTTTTTCTGCCTTCGGCACTGACAATAGCGTGAATTGGTTTAGAGCTTCTGTTGGAGGTTGTTCTCTTGATGATATTCAGCAAATGATTCCAAGAATGAGATCGGCACTCAGTAAGTTGAAATAGATATCTTTTCACCGTATTGAATATAAAAATCCGGCATTAGCCGGATTTTTATTGAAAAAGATTCGAAATTTTTATTGACCTCTTCCTGGTCTGCCTTCGGTTCTGCTACGATCATCCTTGGATGGTGAATTGCCCCGACTTGGTTCTTCTCTTTGTACTCTGTTATTTTGAGATGGTGCAGGTCTGGATTCCTGACCAGATGATCTTTGCACTCTTTCAGGAGACTGAACCTGACGTGAAGGCTGAGCTTGCTCTGTCCTAGCCGGTCTTTGTTCTCTCGATGCGGGTAATGTCTGCGACTCACGCGGGGCTTGCTGCTGTCGATCAGTGATCGGCCCGGCTTGCCCTTTCTCACGGGTCTGGTTGCCACGAATATCCTGATTGTCATAGGTTCTTTCCGAACGTTGTGAAGATGCCGGAATCTGCCTTGAATCAGGCCTTACAGCACCCTGTCCGTTTGGCTTGTCGGTGATCGTACCTCCATCTCTGCCGGTGGTAGCGCCTCTTCCTGCTCCATTATCTGAAGGACGTTGAGGGCGCGGACTATTCACATTACTTCCACTACGATCAGAATTTCTATACACTTCTGGTCTGTTATTGCCATTTGCATATCCTTGCGGCCTGTTATCTCGAATTTCATTGATCCTCACCGCTTGTCGCGTAACTCTTCTGATCTCCTCCACTCTTGGACCGGTATAATACCTGTTTCTATTATATACATAGGTATTATTAATGATGACCGTGTTATTGTAAATATTAATATTTCTACGTCTGTCATAGCTTGGAAATCTTGAATAATATATAGAACGCTGAGGTACAAAAACCCAGTAATAATCAGGAATCCTCGGACCAATATTGATATTAATAGTTATTCCCGGACCTAGCGGTGCCCATCCGTAATGGCCGCCCCCTCTTCTCCAGCTAACCCATGCAGGTCCCCATTTTGTATCAGGTATCCATATCCAGCCTCTTCGACCACTATGGTGCCAACGTCCATAATGAAACGGTGCCCATCCCCAATCGTAATCAGATACCCAGGTATTTCCATATCTGGTCATTTCCCAATGTCCATTACTGTAATAGGGTCTGAAATCATCCTGATCTACATCCGGTCGCCAAACATATCCATATTGTGGGTCGTTGATCCAAACACCGTATGGAGATAGCTCATCGTAAAAGGTCTCAAGAGAAACATCTTCATACTGAGCTTTAACTTGCGATGGGAGCATCATGCTTAGTATCAGTAATAAGCTGAACAAATATTCGGGGAATTTAATTTTCGTTTTCATAACTCCTAAAATTTAATTTGTGTGTTTATATTTTATAGAGTATAAAATTTTGCCAAAGGTTGTATTGTAATTAATTTATTACGTAATATCATTTTAAACGGAATAAATGGCTAGCTAGTATTCAACATTTGTCAAGATAAAGCACCATTTTGGATTGATTTTGATTATTTTGTACGAAAAACTATACATGCTTTTAGGCACTCTATATCTTATTCCCGTTCCCTTGGCAGAAAATGCATCTGCAAAATCATTTACTCCATACCTTGTCGATACCATTAATCACATTAATGAATATATCGTTGAGAACAGTAAAACAGCACGCAGGTTTCTCAAGGAGGCTGGATTAAAAACCCCCCAGAGTGAGCTTATTATTCATGATTATGGCAAGCATAACAGAGATGGTAATATTCACGAGTTCTTTAAAGGCTTATTATCGGGTAAAGATGTGGGTCTGATGAGTGAGGCCGGCTGTCCGGCTGTTGCTGATCCTGGAGCTGAAATTGTGGCCTTAGCCCATTCAAAAGGGATAAAAGTTGTTCCATTGGTCGGACCCAGTTCCATATTGCTTGCTTTGATGGCTTCTGGTTTTAGCGGACAGAGTTTCACATTTCATGGTTATTTGCCGATTGATAAGTTACAACGGGCTAATAAGGTCAAGGAGTTAGAAGGTTTGGCAGAGCGACATAGCCAGACTCAGATGTTCATTGAAACGCCATTCCGAAATGATTCAATGTTGGAGGAGGTCTTAAAAAGCTGTAAACCCGAAACAAGATTATGTATTGCCTGCGACCTGACCTCAGAAAGTGAATTCATTCAGACAAAAAGTATAAGGGAATGGAAGCTTAAGATTCCGCAATTGCATAAACGGCCTGCTTTATTTCTGTTGTTTAAGAAATAGTTAAGAACATTTATTCTATTTATTTTCTCATGTGAAATGACGAGGTTATTTACGTCATTTCGAACACCTGCGCTATTTTTTAATTGAAAGGTACTAGTGAAGGGTGGAGAAATCTGTTCACTAAGGGGCAATATTTTAAATCAGAAGCATCTTTCCATTCAACAGATCTCTCCACG
>JBIIWE010000407.1:0-3208 GCA_044339075.1 Daejeonella sp.
GTTATGTGTCCTGCCAAGCCTGAAAACGAATTTACGAAAATAAATAATGCACTTATTGCTGCGGTTTGTTTTTGATCAGTCCATTTAAGTAATAATAAAACAGGAGAAAGTATGATCCCGCCACCGATGCCAATCAACCCTGAAAGAAGACCAATAATCGAGCCAATCAAAATGGATAAGCCTATCGAATTTTTCTTTATCTCTTCTGCAGTAATATTTTTAAAAAACAAAAAGCGTATCACTGGGATAAGCAGAAGCAGACCCAATATTTTTTTATAAAAATCTGCCTCCATCGTGATGAGTCCGCCGGCAAATGCCATCGGAATAGATGCGAGTGCCAGAGGCAGAAATATATCCCACTTAAAATGTTTACCCCTGTAGAATTGAATAAATGAAGTCAATGAAACAAAAAGGTTCAGCATCAGGGCAGTGGGTTTCATTATTTCCGGAGAGATGGCATAAATGGCCATTAGCGCAAGATAGCCACTGGCACCTCCATGCCCCACAGAGGAATAAAGAAAGGCTACAATAAATAAGAGCAGATAAAAAATATAGATACTTTCCATTTTATTGAATTGGTGGCAACATATGGATCTCGACCAGTTGACCCTCAGTGATCTCTGTCTGATCCTCTTCCAGTTTGATCAGGCAATTAGCTTTAGCAAATGAACTTAGCCTGAAGGATTCCTGTGCTTTTAGATCATGAACCTTGTTCCCGTCATAGAAGCCCTTCAAAAAGTGAGTCAGACCAGGAGCTTTTTTCTGTGCTGAGTTTATGGGTGTTTGTATCTGTTTTAAGTCTATTTTTCTATTGTTTAATAATCCGATGGCCGGGTAAACATATTCATAAAAGCAAGTCATGACGGATCCTGGATTACCTGGAAGGCCGAAAATATATTTTTTGCCTTTTTTTCCAAAGTAGATGGGTTTGCCTGGTTTCTGTTTGATCTTATGAAATATTTGCTCTATTCCATTAGCTTCAGCTGCTCTAATTACAAAATCATAATCGCCAACACTAACTCCTCCGGTTAACAATACCAGATCACTTTGCTGCAGGGCATTACTTAAAACGGATGTTAGTGTTTCGAGGATATCTTCTGACGATAAAATAGTAACTATGGAGATGCCTGTCTGATTTAATGCAGCTTTTAATGCGAAAGAATTTGATTCATAAACCTGTCCGTGTTCTAAGGGTAAACCCGGTTGCTGAAGTTCATTTCCGGTTAGAATAATGCTGACAGAAGGTTGGGGAAATACCAGTAGTTCATGGATACCTAGTCCGGCGATAAATCCGATTGCTCCGGGACTCAACACGCAATTTTTTTCAAGGGAAAGTTCACCGGCTTTTGCTTCAGAGCCTTGTAATCTAACATTAAGACCTTTTATAGTATTAGAATCAGAGATGGTTAATCCGCCATTGTTCACGCTGGTTTTTTCCTGCATGACTACGGTATCTGCACCAGGAGGCACAGCTGCACCAGTAAATATCCTGCGCGCATTTTGGGGTTTCAGTGGGATAGATTCCCCCTGACCTGCCTGAGCAACACCATCGATCAAAAGTGATCTGTTCTTTTCCCAGCCTTCAAAATTCAGGGCATATCCATCCATCGAAGATTGATTAAATGGGGGAACATCGGTTATTGAGAAAATGTCCTGTGCAAGAACCAATCCCGCAGCTTCATTTAAGGATACTTTTACAGGAAGCAGGGGTATTATGGTATCAGTGATGAGTTTTTTTGCTTCTGAAACAGGTATAAATTCTCTGGGCATCCGGGTTTATTTAGAACTAACAGATGGTGAATTTCGATAAAATATTGCTTATAAGCAATTGGAAACGTAATATCAGTAGTCTCTATTCATGTTGTTTCAACCTCTAGCCCCCAATACTGATCATACTTCTGTTATGAAGGTCTTCGGTATGAATCTTTTCAAAATCTTTAGTGAATTGTCCGCCCAGTTCTTTTGCTTTTGAAGCAATACTTTCTTGAATAAGAGGTAAAACATCTTCTCCATTCCTTAGTGCTGTGAGCAGGTCAGTTTCTTTTTGAGAAAAGAGGCAATTTTTCATTTTACCATCGGCGGTCAGGCGCATTCGGTTACATCCACTGCAAAATGGGGAGCTCATGGTGCTGATTATTGCAAAAGTGCCTTTATGGCCATCAATACTGAATTTTTTTGCGGTATCATGGAAATCATTCTGAAGTGGGGCAGGAGTGTATTTACGGCCGATCACTTCCAGCATATCCTGCATGGTAAATACCTGGTTGCTGGTCCAGCGATTACCTTCAAAAGGCATGAATTCAATAAAGCGAACATGAACCGGCAGATCTTTGGTCCACGCAACAAAATCATTGATCTCATGATCATTTATTCCCTTCATGACCACCACATTAACCTTCACATGGAGATTCCTGCTGATCATTAAATGAATGTTATCCATCACTTTCTGAAATCCATCACGCCGGGTAATGATCTGGAATTTATCGGGATCAAGCGTATCGAGGCTAATATTTAATGAACTTACTTTTGCTTTCTGAAGAACATCTGCAAAATCATGAAGCCGGGTTGCATTGGTGGTAAGAGTTAGTGAAACGGGTAGTTTTGAAAGCCTTAGGATGATGTCGGCAGCATCCTTTCTTACCAAAGGTTCACCTCCTGTTAAACGGATCTTATTGACTCCATTTTGCACAAAAATCTTTGCCAGCGATTCTATTTCATCAGGCTGCATCAACCTTGAATGTGGGGTAAATTCATAGTCCTCCTCAGGCATACAGTAAAAACAACGCAGGTTGCAGTTATCAGTAAGGGATATCCTCAGGTAATTATGAACGCGGTTAAAAGAATCAACAAGCATGTATAAAAGTAGTTTATTTAGGTAAATTCCTATAATTTTCTCTTGTATCAATGTCAATACTTCCCTGATTAAAGGAAACAGATCCTGTTTGAAGATTGTATTTTTTGAGCAATGATTTGGCACCGCTTTCCCCCTGAAGAGCCGAAAGTTCAGAAAACAGACTTTTATGAAATAGGGCAGGAGTCCCCAGGGTATCATCATAGCTGCTGGCAATAATAGATTGTCCTGATTCCTTGTGTTTATTTATCAGATCATTCAGAAGAGTGGCATTTACATAGGGCTGATCGCATACCATTAGAATCACGGCTTCAGATTCAGGAGTAATGATTTGGAGATTATTTATCCCACAAGAAA
>JBIIWE010000408.1:0-3196 GCA_044339075.1 Daejeonella sp.
GTATTGCTTGCACTACTCCCTTTGTTAGTACACCACTTCGCTGATCTTTTTTGAGTATGATGTCTACTTCAAGACCAGGATAGATATCTTTTCTGTTTTGACCGTTCATTTGATTAGGTTTTTAATATTTGAATTTGAGATTTAAATTACTAGAGTCTGGATAAAAGTTTGAATAATCAATTAAAATTGAAATCATCCCGCTCATGCCGCGGGAGAGGGCACTTACTTTTCCCTTCAGCTGGAAAAGTAAGCAAAAGAGCCGCGGCTTCCCAGTATTTGTTGTAAAATCACACTTTATCCTATCGGTGTAATCCAAGCCGTGTTTATGGTTGGAAATATATGAATGTGCCTGCAACACTTCTCCGGATTACTTGAAGGCAGTTATTTATGATCGTTAATGCAAGGATAAAGAGCGCCTTTACTGCCAAATCCCAGGAGGCCGATCTCTGCAGATAGCAAAACCAGTAATTTATGAATGGTTGTTACCCAACGCAAGACCCAGTTAAATCAAAAAACAGATTCAATTCAATTATTTAGAACCTCCAAGCATTAGACTTTGGGATTAAACCCGGGCTGTGAATGACTCCGAGCACAACCGGCGAAAAAGGGTAACTAGGTTATATGGGCTTGCTATTATAGATATTGTACCCCATTTAAAAGCGTAAATGAAGATTTCTTACTATTCCTTAACTTAACCTGACAGTAATTGATTTAAATTTTACTATATACACAGACATCAGGAAAACCGTTCCTCCATGATTCTTTCAAGAGCATACATTTCATCTCTTAATTTTGCTGCCATAAGGAAATCCATCTCTTTGGCTGCCAAAACCATGTCCTTTTTAGTTTTTTCAATTGATTTTTGAAGTTCTTGTTGGGTCATGTATTGAACGATCGGATCTGCCGCAAGATTGTCGGTCATTTCTTTTTCTATATATGCTTTTTGAACGCCACCCTTGAAATCCATGACTGAGGTTTGCTCAATGATAGCTTCACGCGACTTTCCAATGGTTCGTGGAGTTATTCCATGTTTAGTATTATAAGCGATCTGTTTTTCTCTTCTGCGGTTGGTTTCGTCAATAGTTACACGCATACTGGAAGTGATTTTATCGGCATACATAATCACCCGTCCCCGTTCATTTCTTGCTGCTCTGCCAATAGTTTGAATCAAGGAACGTTCCGAGCGAAGAAATCCTTCTTTGTCGGCATCCAGGATGGCTACCAATGAAACCTCAGGAAGATCAAGTCCCTCACGAAGCAGGTTTATGCCGATTAAAACATCGAAAACACCCAGTCTCAGATCTCTTAGAATTTCAACTCTTTCCAGTGTTTTTACCTCAGAATGGATATATCGTACTTTAATTCCGAGGCGGTCCATGTATTTGGTCAGTTCCTCAGACATGCGTTTAGTTAAAGTAGTAACCAGGATCCTGTCTCCCAATTTAACCGTTTTATCAATTTCGTCCAGCAGGTCATCTACCTGATTACCCACGGGCCTAATCTCAATTACCGGATCTAATAGCCCTGTCGGACGTATTACCTGTTCCACAAAAACTCCCTCTGTCTGCGCCATTTCATAATCGCCCGGAGTAGCGCTTACATAAATAGTTTGAGGTGCAAGAGTTTCGAACTCATTGAAATTTAATGGTCGATTGTCTAATGCAGACGGTAAGCGAAAGCCGTAATCTACTAAAGATAGTTTCCTCGACCTATCTCCCCCATACATTGCACGAATCTGGGGAACCGTTACATGGCTTTCATCGATTACCATCAAATAATCCTTCGGAAAGTAATCTAGCAGGCAGAACGGACGCATTCCAGGGGTTCTTCCATCGAAAAAACGGGAATAATTTTCAATTCCGCTACAATATCCAAGCTCTCTGATCATTTCAAGATCATAGTTTACCCGCTCTTCCAGTCGTTTGGCCTCTAGGAAACGCTTTTCATTAATAAATTGCTGTTTACGGCTTTCAAGCTCCTCCTGAATAGACCAGATCGATTCTGTAAAGCGCTCTTTGGGAGTTACGAATAAATTGGCAGGGAAAATAGCCATATGCGACATTTTCTCTATGGTCTTGCCTGAAGCAGGATCGATGGTGCTTAGTTCTTCAATATCATCCCCAAAAAATGAAACCCGGTAAGCAAAATCCATGTATGCTGGGTAAATATCCACGGTATCTCCCTTTACCCGGAAGGTTCCGCGACGAAAGTCTGTTGTAGTTCTGGAATATAAAATCTCTACTAAACGATGTAAAAATGCATTCCGGCTAACCTTAGTCCCGACAGCAAAACGAAAAACCGAGTTTGAAAAATCTTCTGGATTTCCCATACCATAAATGCAGGAAATGGACGAAACGACAATTACATCTCTTCGTCCCGACATCAGTGCGGAGGTTGTCCGAAGTCTGAGTTTTTCTATTTCCTCATTGATCTGCAGATCCTTTTCAATATAGGTATTTGAAGAAGCGATATAGGCTTCAGGCTGATAATAATCGTAATAGGATACAAAGTAATTGACCGCGTTATCCGGAAAGAATTGCTTGAACTCGCCATAAAGCTGTGCGGCTAATGTCTTATTATGACTAAGAACAAGCATTGGTTTTTGTGTTTCCTGTACTACATTGGCAATTGTAAAGGTCTTTCCCGAGCCGGTTACACCCAGTAAGGTCTGGTAATGATCTCCATTATTTATTCCTTCCACCAGTTGCCTGATTGCTTCAGGCTGATCGCCGGTAGGGTTATATTCGGATGTTAGTTTAAATTCCATTGGATAGTACAAAGATAATAAAGAAGAATTGAGTATTTTATAAATGCAGTGTAATGACGACCTTATTCACGTCATTTCGAACACCTGTGCTATGTTCCAATTGAAAGGTACTATTGAGAGGTGGAGAAATCTCATGCCTATGAGTGGTGCTTTCAAATTAATTACAGCTACCACCTCAACAGATTTCTCTTCGTACCTCATCGAAATGACGAAAAATGGCACGAGAGTTTTCCTGGTCAGGCCTCCATCGAAATAACGAAATTGACCAACACCAAGCCCGGAAAAATCTAAGTATCTCTGTTTACTGTTTGAATAAACGGTAATTAATAAAATAATTTCTTAAATTTAATTATGGCATTTATACTCAACGAAACACCATCAATAGCGAATCATTTTATTGCAGAGTTACGTGATTCGGAAATTCAACAG
>JBIIWE010000410.1:0-3195 GCA_044339075.1 Daejeonella sp.
TTCTATTTTTTTAAAATGTTTATTAATTCCAATATAGATTATTAGAAACGGACCTTTACTGAACCGCCAATTGACCGAATCATTGGTAAAAATCCTTCCTCACCTACTGCTGAAGTTAAATTGGAGTTTAATGATGCAGGATTAAAATCATAAGGTAAAGAATTGTATAAATACCCAAGATCCCTACCTATAATGCTTACAGCAATTCCATTAACCTTTAGCTTGGTTGCAATGCTCTTTGGAAGGGTGTATGATATTGCCACCTGACGAAGGGCAAGCCAAGTACTTTCACGTATCCAAAAATCAGTTACACCAGTTGAAGATGATGCATAACGATAATAGAATTGCGGTGCATGGGTTGGTTCAACTAATCCAGCTGCATAAGCTTCTTTAAAAGTCATACCACCCACATCGGCAGCAGTACCATTAGCCTGTGTAACCTTTTGACCTATTGGAAATACCCCATCAATGATCATTCCGTCATCATAAGTAATACCATCATATTTACTAGTCCAGGTAATTCCTCCATGTTCAGCATCTCTTCCAAATAAGGTGTTAGGAAGTACCCCTGTGTGCGTTCCTGATCTTAAAGATGACAATGCCATATCTCCTCCAACTTTTGCATCAAACAACACATTCATTGACCACTGCTTGTATCTAAAATCATTGGAAAATCCAGCTCTGAAATTAGCATTGATATCACCAATATCCTGAAATTTATTACTCCTTTGGGGGAAGGCTGCACGTGCATCATTCCTCCAGGCAAGTACAGTCATTCCAGTTTTTGGATCAGCTGCATTTGAAGGATTAGTATACTTTAAAGATTGATTAATAGAACGGATTGTACCGTAAGATTTTCCTACTACAGCCCAAGAGCTTGCATCAAAGGCTGTTCCACCAAGGAAATAATCAGTTCTTCCTTCTGCAAGGGAAACGATTAAATTCTTATTCCTAGAGAATGTTATTCTGGAATTCCAAACAAAGTCATTTGTCTGAACGGGTGTTCCATCCAAAGAGATTTCAACTCCTCTATTTTGAATATCACCGGCATTGATCTTAACTCCTGAAACTCCAGACTCAATTGGTGTCGAAATATCAACAATCTGATCATAGGTATTATCCTGATATAAAGTAACATCAAAACCCAAACGGTTTTTTAAGAAACGCATTTCCATACCTACTTCTTTGGAAATTTTTCTTTCGGGTTTTAAATTAGGTGTTAAGGTACTATTTGAACTGAATCCAGCTTGTGTAGGTTGACCAGGAAGGCCGATAACTTTCCCTGCAAACCGATATCCCGGGTTGATAACAAATGGGTCTGTATCTTTACCAAGAGCTGCAATATTTGTACGAAGTTTCGCAAATGTTATACTATTGGGAAGCTTAAAAGTTTCAGAGGCAATCCATGAAAGACTTGCTGAAGGGTAGTTGTAAAAATTATTCCCACTTCCATCCTTATATGTTAAAGATGAAGACCAATCGCCGCGCCAGGTAGTAGCCAAATAAATCTGACTTTTATAATCAAAATCAGCACTAGCATAAACAGAATTGATTTTTTTATTATAGTTTACACCTCCAGAAACAAGTGGAGAGTTTACTGAGTTAGAAATAAAATAACTGCCCGGAACCATTAGCCCACCTGATGTATTTCCTTGTGTATAAGAACTAATAGAGTTGTACATTTCACCACCGGCAAAACCACTAAATCCTAAATTTTTAACCACTTTAATATTATTGAATGAAAGTATTCCTTTTACAAAACCACTTTCCTTCTTTGACTGATTTAAGGTATAAGAACCACCTTTAAAATCGGTAAACTGACCTAGAGCTTTATTCTCATATTTATCATAGTTATTATTTAGATTTCCCTCAACGGTAAAATTAGCCCACTTTGCCAATTTTGCATTTAAAGCAAATCGACCCATAAAGTTCCTGCTATCCATAGTAGCAACAGTATTATTCATATTAAACCAAAATTCAGACGCCATAACTTTATTGGTTTCGAGTGGATTTGAACCTCTTGTGGCTCCACCCGATACCTGGCTTGTGTATCTCGCTTGTTGGTTCCAATACTTCGTGTCATAATTACGTGGAAAAATCCAGCTATATGCAACTCCCCAGTTATCACCTGCAAATGTATCAGTATACGGTGCCCATGCTAAATTCTGTGGATTGATCTGATCACTTGAAGTATATGCTGCACTTACATCTGAACTTAACCAACTTGCCAGCTGGTGTGTAATCCTCAAGTTAAAATTATCTCTCTTCAACTTATTCGCAACAGATATTCCTTTCTGATCGTCATGTGTTGCCGAAAATCTATATGTGGTTTTATCTCCAGCTCCTGAGAATGCAAAACTAGTAGTTCCTAAAGTACCATTTTGAAAAGCATCAAGGTAATTATTAGGAACAGCTTTGTACTCAGTCCAGGTGCCATCATAATTACGAACTTTCTGATTAGCAAATCTAGGTCCCCAATTTTCATTTTCACGATCAGTTGCCGGGTCAATATAGGGTTCCTTAGTAATAGGATTTATTGGGAATACTTTTGTAGTCCACATTTGATTTGGCTGATAGTTAGCATCACGGGCATCTGTAAAGAATGCACCAACGCTACCTCCTCCGTAATCATTCTGAAATTCAGGGCCTTTATATGGATCGTAAACCATGAAATTTTGAGAGAAATCAACCCCAATTCCATTTGCCTTGCTACCTTTTTTTGTAGTAATAAGCACAACACCATTGATTGCTCTTGATCCGTATAATGCAGCAGCAGAAGAACCTTTTAATATTGAAACACTTTCAAAGTTTTCGCTATTTAGATTTGACAGGTCATTTGCAAAATCGCGACCACCTGCAACAGATTCATTATCAACTATCACTCCATCAATTACAAATATTGGTTGGTTATTCTGACTTAAGGTTGAATTACCCCGAATCACAATTCTTGAATTACCAAAAGGTCCAGATGCACTCTGGTCAATTTGAACTCCCGCAACTTTTCCCATCAACGAATTGACCGGATTTAACTGCTGGGTAGCCGCAAGGTCACTTCCCTTAACTTCAGTAACAGAGAATCCTAAACTCTTCTTCTCTTTGGTCATACCTAAAGCTGTAACAACCACTTCATTTAATGCAGTGTTTGCAGCAACAAGCTGTACATTTACTATACTTCGTCCATTAGTTGGAACTTCC
>JBIIWE010000409.1:0-3195 GCA_044339075.1 Daejeonella sp.
TTGCACAAAGCGGGCAGATCGATGAAAATGATTTTATCAGTACTCAAGCGGTTGATCAAACTGAAAAGTTTGCAGGGAACACCGTTCTTCGGGGTGGGCAGCAACCAAGAACGGATAAATCATCGATCATCATCAGCTAGGCAGATTTGAAAAAGATCATGAATTTCCTTCGGTTAATGCGACCGGCAAATATTGTAACTTCTGTTGCGGATGTTTTGGCAGGGATTGCAATTTCAGGGTACTTGATGAATATTGAAACTGATTATTTCCCGGTATTAATGCTCTGCATTTCTACGATAGGATTATATGGAGGCGGGATTGTTTTTAATGATGTTTTTGATGCTGACTTGGATAAGATCGAACGACCTGAACGGGCAATACCCAGTGGTGCTGTAAAGTTAAATGAAGCTATATTTCTAGGCACTTTTCTTTTATTAACAGGAATTGCTGCTGCCTTCACAATTGCTGCCTTATCCGGAATTATTGCAATTTCGATTGCCTTTTTTGCGCTACTTTATAATAAATATTCGAAACATCATTCTTTCCTTGGTCCTCTGAATATGGGACTATGCAGAGGCTTGAATCTATTACTTGGTATCAGTATTATTGCTGCTGCTCTTAATGAGTGGTATTTTCTCGGAATCGTGCCCTTGATTTATATTTTTTCAATAACCATGATCAGTCAGGGAGAAGTACACGGGTCTAATAGAAATAAGCTCTATTACGGAGCTTTTCTATATCTCATAGTCATCAGTAGTTTGCTTTACCTATCCTGGACCAAAGGGCAAGTATTAATCGCCCTATTTTTCATCATCCCATTTGCATGGATGATATTCAAACCCCTTTTTAGAGCAATTCAGGAACCTCTTGGGAAAAATATTGGTAAGGCAGTTAAAGCGGGAGTTATTTCTCTAATTTTAATGGATGCTTCATGGTCTGCAGTTTTTGGATCTCCTGTTGCAGCAATCTGTATTGCATTATTGCTGCCATTATCTTTGTGGCTTGCAAAACGTTTTGCCGTTACTTAATTGAAAACTATCTTTGTTATCAGATTAAAATAATTGGCCTGGCCTATTATTCTGCACGAGCATATCTATACTATGAAATACCTTCAACAATCATTCAATGTAAAATTTGAATACAAAGTATTTTTTACTTCCGGACTTTTTACCACATCGAATACGCTGTTCAATGATTTTTTGAATGGACCTGGCATCATTCGTAAAATCCTTTTTGTTGTAGATGAGGGTGTAGGTGCTGAGGTGGTTCAGCAGTTGAAAGAGTATTTCAATCTTCATCATGCTGTGCAATTAGTTCCTGAAATTGTGATCGTTCCCGGGGGTGAGATCATAAAGAATGATACTAGATATTTTGATCAGATCCTGGAAGCAGTGAATAAGCATAAGATAGACAGGCATTCGTATATTGCAGCTATTGGTGGTGGTTCTGTATTGGATCTTGTGGGATATGCGGCCGCAGTGTCCCATCGTGGTATCCGGCATATACGAATACCTACTACCGTCTTATCACAGAATGATTCCGGTATTGGCGTTAAGAATGGAATTAATTATTTCGGGAAGAAAAATTTTCTTGGAACCTTCGCTCCTCCAATTGCAGTTTTTAACGATGAACTTTTTATAAATTCCCTCTCAGATCGCAATTACAGGTCGGGCATCTCTGAAGCCGTGAAAGTTGCGCTCATTAAGGATCCTGCATTTTTTGAATGGATTGAGAGCAATGCAGATGCTTTGGTTAAGCGTGATCGAGAAGCAATGAACTATCTAATTTGCAGGTGTGCTGAACTACATATGCAGCATATTGCAGGCCTTGATCCATTTGAATCAGGCTCTTCCCGTCCGCTGGATTTCGGTCATTGGAGTGCCCATAAACTTGAGCAATTGTCAAATTTTGAAGTGCTACATGGTGAAGCAGTAGCTATGGGAATTGCGCTTGATACCGTCTATTCCAATTTATGTGGCTATTTGTCTGAACCAGAAAGCCAAAGAATTATTGATCTTTTAAATAAGCTAGGTTTTGATCTGGTACATCCGATGATGGATGTTAGTGATGACAGATCACCGATTTTACTTGGTCTGGAAGAATTTCGTGAACACCTGGGTGGCGAGCTGACCATTATGCTGCTTGAAAAAATTGGACATGGAATTGAAGTTCATGAAATAGATCCTGAACTATTGAAAAGAGCATCCCATTTATTACGTGCTAAGGTATGAAACTTGCGTCTGGGCATTTAAGCTATTGCACCAATATACATTCAGGTGAAAGCTGGATGGATCATTTTGAGGCAATAAAGAAAAATTTCCCTATTATAAAAAAAGAGGTAAGCCCTGATCAGCCTATGGGTATTGGTTTGCGTTTGTCAAATTCTGCCAGTACCGACCTGCTTGATCCGGATGAAATACAGATTTTTAAATCCTGGCTGAATGATAATAATGCCTATGTTTTTACGATGAATGGTTTCCCTTACGGGGATTTTCATCATGCAATTGTGAAGGATCAGGTTCACGCTCCCGACTGGACAAGCGAAGAGCGACTTGAATATACGATCAGGCTTTTTAAAATTCTGGCTGAACTTTTACCGCTGGGAATGGAAGGGGGGATTTCAACATCTCCGCTTAGTTACCGGCATTGGTTTCCGACAAAAGAATTGACTGATGAGGCAATAAAAGCAGCAACCCGCAATATTATTCTTGTTGCCGAAGAATTGTATAAGTTCAAAATAACGAAGGGCATACGGATGCACCTGGATATTGAACCGGAGCCCGATGGTATGCTTGAAACCGGGGCTGAATTTATAGCTTGGTATGAGAATATGCTTCTTCCCATGGCAAAGTCAATTTTGACTGGTAGTTTGAAGATGAGTGAGTCAGCTGTTGAAGCATGTATAAAAGAGCATATTTGTTTATGTTACGATGTCTGTCACTTCGCTATAGGATATGAACAACATTCCGAAGTTTTGGAACAGCTTGATAAAAAAGGAATAAGAACAGGAAAGATTCAGATCAGTGCAGCACTAAAAGCGGAAATGCCTGCTGATATTAATTCGAGAGTAGGTATATCTGAAGCATTTTCGAAATATAATGAACCTACCTACTTGCATCAGGTAGTTGCCAGAAATACAGGTGGTTCATTGATCCGGTATAAAGATCTTCCAGAAGCTTTGGATGATTCGCTAAA
>JBIIWE010000411.1:0-3194 GCA_044339075.1 Daejeonella sp.
AAGAATCCAAAAGGACCTGCAGATAGTTTCGATCCGGATGAACCGTATACTCCTAAAAGAGCGTCAAGGGGAGGATCTTTTATGTGCAATGAATCTTATTGCTCAGGCTACAGAGCAGCCAGACGCATGAAAAGCTCTCCTGATTCAGGAATGAGTAATTTGGGTTTTAGATGTGTGAAATAATTATAAGTATCCATGAATAAGACTTCTGTTTTTTCAAATGTTATTTCTTTACTCGTTTTATTGATAATTTCAACATTATTTCATTCATGTTCTGAAACAGAAAATGCTGATCCTTTTAATGGAAAATCTCTGAAATTAATTACTAAAAAGGCAGATAAACCAAGCTGTTGCGCTAGCGGTATACCTTCCAGATTTCCCATGAAAAGTTCTGTAGAAATTGATTAATAAAAAAAATCTCTTAATCTCGGATATATTTTATTGTCAGTTTGTTTTTTTATTTCTTAACTTCAAGGTTTAAGAGTTTAATTATGCCTCTTTATGTCTCTTATTCTGATGTTGAATTACTGGATTTGATTCGGTTGGGGGATCGAATGGCCTTTTCAGAAATTTACAGTAGATACTGGAAAAAGGTGTTTACCGTTGCTTCTAATAAAATTGGCCAGCTAGAAGAAGCAGAGGAAATTGTTCAGGATATATTTATCTCACTTTGGGACAGGAGAGAATCTATACTAATTTCCACGTCTCTTAATGCTTACCTTGCTGTCTCTGTCAAATATCGAGTGATCAAGATCCTTGCAAAACGAAGTCTGTATAATAAATATGCTGATTATAGTTTAAATGTTATTCCTATTTCATCTAATTCAACTGAGGACTGGCTGGAGTTTGAAGAGCTCAAGTCCAGATTAGAATTACTTGTTTCAAATCTTCCCGAAAAGTGCCGATTGGTTTATAAAATGAGTCGCGAAAATGGCATGTCTCAAAAGCAGATAGCCGAAGAATTTTGTATTTCTGAAAAGACTGTCGAAGCTCATATTGGCAAAGCTCTTAAAGTTCTAAGAACTGGCCTTGGCCAGATATTCCTCTAAACAATTCTCGTTTAAAAATTATATTTTCATCTGGACTAAGGGATTCACCTTCGTTAAAGGACATGTATATAAATACCCCATACATGAAACCGTTAAGTTCGGATGAACGATATCAGGAATTGGCCTTAAAGTGGCTTAACAATACCATTTCTCCAGAGGAGAAGGAGGCGTTTGCTCAATGGTACAATTTCGCGCAAGATAAGAATATCATTCTGCCAGAAAATTACGTGAGTGATGAAAAGGATTTAGAAGCACGTATTTTTTCCGAAATTAAAAATGCTATATCTGCTGAATCTATTCCTTATACTCATAGGAACTATAGATGGTATTATGCAGCATCTGCTGCAGCAATAATTGCTGTAGTTTTTTCTATCACGATGCATTTTACTTCAGAAATTATAGAAACTGAACTAGTTGTTGGTAAAGAGATTGTCAATAAGCCATTAGTTCAAACTCCGAAAAAAGAAATATCTGTTACTTCAATAGAAAAATCTCAACTGTTAACAGAAAGTGATATTGAACCTGGCGATGATAAAGCAATTCTTATTTTGGGTGACGGTACCAGGATCGTGCTCGATGATGCTCAAAATGGCATACTTGCCAATCAGGGTGGTAATACTATTCTGAAAGCAGCTGAAGGCGAATTGATCTATGCCCTTTCAAGCGAAGTTAATACAATTCTTCCCGAAGTTATTTCTGACGATATTATTTTTAATACAATCGAGACACCTAAAGGTGGCAAATTTCAGATTAGACTCCCAGATGGTAGTAAGGTTTGGCTAAACGCAGCATCTTCCATTCGATTCCCTGCAAAGTTTGCAGGATCCAAGAGAAAAGTTGAATTGCGTGGTGAAGCTTATTTTGAAGTAGCACATGATGAATCGAAGATTTTTGAAGTGAATGCTCGAAATCAGACGGTACAGGTTCTTGGAACTCACTTTAATATAAATGCTTACGAAGACGAACCTTCTGTAAATACAACATTGTTGGAAGGTAGTGTTAGAATTTCAGATGTGCGAACAAATGTTTCGCAATTGCTCAAACCTGGAGAACAATCTCAGTTAAGTGAGCAGATTGAAATAATAAATTTGAAAAATACCAATGAAGCTGTAGCCTGGAAAGATGGTTATTTTCAGTTTGATGAAGCAGATATAAAGACTGTGATGAGACAGATTGAACGCTGGTATGATGTTTCGGTTGTTTATGAAGGTAATCTTCCTAATTATCGGTTTGCAGGAGAAATTGAACGGAATTTAAGTCTCTTACAAGTGCTTAAAGTACTAGAAAAAACAAATGTTCATTTTCGTTTAGAGGGAAGGGAGGTTATAGTAATGCCATAAAGGTCTACGAAAGAACAAATAAATAAACCAGAAGCGTTGGAGCGCCTCTGGTCACTGTTTAGCTTAAATAAAAATTGACGCACAAAGATTATTTATTAACAAAACACACAAATGTATGAATTCTATACTTAACAAAGAGTATTATTTAGGTGATACTCGGTCAAAAGTCTGCTTTGAAGCAGACTCTGTTGGCCAAACAGAGCAATACCAGATTGCTGATAATTTGGTAAATAAGTCGCTTTACAAAAAAATCAAACGGATTATGAAACTTACATTCATATTAATGATAGTTGCCCTTATGAATGTCTATTCCAATGGATATTCACAAAAGGTAACTCTAAAAGGTAAGCAAGCCCCGCTTGAAGAGTTTTTCTCAAGCATTAAGCAGCAAACTGGTTATGTGTTTTTTTATGATCTGAATCTGCTAAAAACAGCCAAACCGGTAACATTAAAGGTTATTGATGAAGAATTGTCTGAAGCTCTAAAAATTCTCTTCAATGATCAACCTTTAGATTACAGTATTGAGAACAAGACCATAGTTATCAGTCAGAAATTATCTTTTAAGGAAAAGAAAGCATTGAAAAATTCAAACTTTCTCCTTTTAGACATTCGTGGTAAAGTTATAGATTCAAAAGGAGAGACCTTGCCTGGTGTAAGTGTTCGCGTAAAGGGATCTGCAGTTGGAACAACAACAGATGCTCAGGGAAATTTTGTTTTGAATGCACCAGACAATGGGGTTCTAGTTTTCAGTTATATTGGTTATTTAAGCCAGGAAATTACTGTTAATGGCAAATCTATCATTAAT
>JBIIWE010000025.1:0-11112 GCA_044339075.1 Daejeonella sp.
ATCAGTTTTATGATCCTTCATCCAGATGATCTGAACATAAAACTGATCAGTACCATGGATGAAAAAGCTGAACGTCTTGATAATTTAGGTATAGATCATCTAATAATTACCCCATTCACCCGCGACTTCTCCAATTTGAGTCCACAGGAATATATCAGAGAGGTTCTCGTTAAGAAAATAGGCACTAATCAAATCATCATTGGTTATGACCACAGATTTGGAAAAGACCGCAGCGGAGGTTTGAAAGAACTACAACATTACTCATCAGAACTGGGTTATGAGGTTGAAGAAATTCCGGAACAAGATATTGATGATGTTGCGATCAGCTCCACTAAGATTAGAAATGCTATTTTGAGCGGTGATATCAAAACAGCAGAAAATTTCCTGGGATATCCTTTTCATCTAACGGGAAAAGTAATCAAAGGGGATCAGATCGGCAGGAAACTAGGATTTCCTACGGCCAATCTATTCATCAAAGAAAGTTATAAACTCATTCCTTCGGACGGTATATATGCAGTAAGTGTGGATTTTAAAAGTGGAGAAACAAATCTTAAGAGTGCTAATGGGATGGCCTATATCGGTCACCGACCTACAATAAATGGCATGAGCCGGAATATAGAAGTTAATATATTTGACTTTAAGGAAGATGTTTACGGACAAACTATTCGCTTGAATTTTCTGGAATATATGCGTGGGGATCAAAAATTCAATTCGCTCGAAGAACTTAAAGAGCAGCTAAGCCTTGATGAGGTCAAAGCCCGCAGTTTATTGTTTAAATAAGTTCTTTATAATTTTCAAAGAAATGCAAATTAGAGATAACAAGAAAGCCATCCTTTACAGAATGGCTTTCTAATCTATTATAATTGGTTATTATACTTGTTTTGCGAGTTGCAGATTAATATTCAATTTGATATCATCACCAACAACAATGGCTCCAGCTTCTGTAATTCCATCCCAGGTAAGTCCGAATTCTTTACGGCTTATCTTTCCTGAAACTTCGAAACCTGCCTTCTCATTACCATAAAAATCAGTAGCAATACCTCCAAATTCTACTTCAAATTTTACTTGTTTAGTTACATCTTTAACTGTAAGATCTCCCACAAGAACATAATCATCGCCATCCCTGGTGAATGACGTAGATTTAAAAGACATTTTAGGAAATTGCTCTGCATCAAAGAATTCTGCTGATTTCAAATGAGCATCACGCTGCTCCTGGTTTGTATCAATGCTATTTACATCCATTGAAAATTCAATTGACGCATCTTGAAAATCTGAATCTGCAGTTTCAAGCTCTCCTTCAAAAGATTTGAAAGTACCTGTGACTGTAGAAATTACTAGATGCTTCACCTTGAAATGCACCTCTGAATGCATTGGGTCAATAACCCATTTTGTTTTTACTGCTGATTCCATTTTTATATCTTTTTTTGTTTTATGTTCTGTTTAATCTCCAAAGATATTAAAATTACATGTTTAAACATGTAATTTTAAAGTCATAACAGGAATTGGCAAAAAAAATCCTTTCCCAAAATGGAAAAGGCTTTTTTATATCAATTAATTATAAAAATTGCAATTTGACTTGTCTGAATATCCCAAATTTCAGAATAAATTGATTTTCTGAGAGATGCTAATCGATCGGACCTTATTTTACGATCTCGATTGAGTATGTGATCTCAACGCCACCGGCTACAAGCATATCGTGAACTGAACAATATTTTTTCACTGCCAACTCTGCAGCACGTTCTGCCTTGGCAGGATCAATGTCACCTGTTAGGGTAAAATACATATGGATTTTAGTAAAAATAGGCGGTAACTGTTCCCGCCGTTCTCCCTCTACACTAACAGAAAAATTTTTGAGAACCTGTTTTTGCTTTTGGAGTATCGATACCAAATCCAATGAACTACAGGAGGCTAATGCCATCAAAACCATTTCCATTGGCCTAACACCTAGTCCCTGCCCACCAATTTCAGGTGAACCATCAATATGAACTTTTACTGTAGAGGATGGTGCTGAGGCTTCAAAATGCACCGCATCATTCACCCTATTTAGTTCAACTTTCATGCTATCTAATTTTATGCAATTTAGGGATTGCCGGACTTAAAAACCCAATGAGGAGACATTATTATTCTGCATTTGCACGAAACATCAAGGCCCCAACCGTAAGGTTAGTCCGTGGATCGATCAATATAGCCCCCCCATTCAGTTTATTTTCCTGATAAAGATCAAAAGCAAGTGGTTCTGCTGTTCTGATCACGATTCTACCAATATCATTTAACTGGAAGGTATCTGTTTCTATTTTCTCAAGGGTATTGATATTAACCTTATGCAGAATATCTCTAATTTTACATTTTGTAACCTTGCTATTATGCTGCAGAAGATACATGATTGAAGTATCTAGTGGTTTGGTATCCATCCAGCACAGATCTGCTTCAATTGATTGCGAAACAATAGGTTCATTTGTAGAATTAACTAAGATATCTCCACGACCTATATCAATATTATCTTTTAGGTGAAGAGTAACAGAGCTTCCGCTGTGAGCCTCTTCCTGCTCCTGCATATTAGATTCTATCTTACTGATCTCAGATTTAATACCTGAAGGTAAAACAGTAATCTTATCATTCACGCGAAAACTACCGCTTAA
Source organism: Daejeonella sp. (assembly GCA_044339075.1). Classification (GTDB taxonomy): domain Bacteria; phylum Bacteroidota; class Bacteroidia; order Sphingobacteriales; family Sphingobacteriaceae; genus Daejeonella. The sequence goes on from JBIIWE010000025.1 coordinate 2,640, forward strand.
AACCCTTCCTGCATATCCGCGATAATCATGCAATTCATCAGTCTGCGGTCTAATCACCCATTGTACAGGCATACGTGCCTGAGCTGATTTTACATCTTCGTTAACTTCAATGGTTTCCAAATGATCCAATAGGCTTTTTCCAGTATACCACGACATATTTTGGGATCTGTTGACTATATTATCTCCTTTCAATGCACTAACAGGGATATAGGTAACCTCTTTTAGATGAAGTTTTAGGGCAATTTCTGAATAAGTTTTATGGATCCTATTGAAGGCATCTTCGCTAAAGTCAACCATATCCATTTTGTTGATACATACTACCACATGTTTCAGCTCTAAAAGAGAAACAATGAATGAGTGTCTGACCGTTTGTTCAACCACCCCATTTCTAGCATCTACAAGAATAATAGCCAAATCAGAATTTGAAGCACCGGTAACCATATTCCGGGTATATTGAATATGGCCAGGGGTATCAGCAATGATAAACTTCCTTTTCTCTGTTTGAAAATATTTATAGGCCACATCAATCGTGATTCCTTGCTCACGTTCTGCTTTTAGTCCGTCTGTTAAAATAGCAAGATCAATGGTTCCGTCATCATTTTTACGGTTTGATTGTTGCAATGCCTCCAGCTGATCTGCAAGAATGGATTCGCTATCATAAAGCAGACGGCCAATCAAGGTACTTTTGCCATCATCAACACTTCCGGCGGTAAAAAATTTTAGTAAATCCATATTAAAAATAGCCCCCTTTTTTGCGGTCTTCCATTGCAGCCTCTGATACTTTATCATCCATTCGGGCTCCCCTTTCACTAATTTTTGACAATTTTATTTCTTCGATGATATCATCGATCTGATCAGCATCCGATTCAACAGCTGCAGTACAGGTCATATCTCCCACTGTTCTGAAACGAACATTACGACGTTCAATTTGATCATCCGCATCCATATTCAGGCAATCTGCAGCTGCCATTAACTGCCCATTGCGAGTGATCACATCACGCTCATGTGCAAAGTATATGGAAGGCAGTTCTATATTCTCTCTACGGATATAATTCCAGACATCTAATTCTGTCCAGTTACTGATAGGAAAAACCCTGACGTTTTCACCTTTATGGATCTTCCCGTTATATATATTCCATAATTCAGGACGCTGACGCTTTGGGTCCCATTGACCGAATTCATCACGAACTGAAAATATTCTTTCTTTGGCTCTAGCCTTTTCCTCATCTCTGCGGGCACCACCAATACAAGCATCGAACTTTCCCTCAGCAATAGTATCAAGCAATGTAACGGTCTGCAATGCATTTCTACTGGCATTCTTTCCTGTTTGCTCAATTACTTTCCCCTGATCGATCGAATCCTGAACATGACCAATGATCAATTTTTCACCGATCCTGGCAATCATTTCATCTCTGAAGCTGATCGTTTCAGGAAAATTATGGCCGGTATCAATATGAACCAGTGGAAAAGGAAACTTGCCCGGCCGGAAAGCCTTTTCTGCAAGCCTGACGAGTGTGATAGAGTCCTTTCCTCCTGAAAAAAGAAGGGCTGGTTTTTCAAACTGTCCGGCAACCTCGCGCAAAATAAAAATTGCTTCGGCTTCCAGCTGGTCTAAGTAAGTAGTATCTTGTTTATTCATAAATTAATTATCAAAAGCGCATAAATGCGTAAAATTGTCCTTATCGTTTATTAGGATGAATGAAGGCCGCATTCTTTTTTGTTCTGGTCTTCCCACCACCAGCGACCGGCTCTAAAATCTTCCCCCTCCTTAACTGCTCTGGTACAGGGTGCACATCCTATACTCGGGAAACCCTTATCATGCAATGGATTATATGGGATATTGTATTCTTTGATGAAAGCTTTTACCTGGTCAAGCGACCAGTCGAAAATTGGATGAAATTTATGCAGCTGATTAGATTCATCCCATTCCACTGCATTCATATCTTCCCTGTTCATTGATTGTTCAGCACGTATTCCGGTTATCCACAATGAATTTCCGGCAAGAGCACGTTTTAAAGGTTCAACCTTTCTGATCCCGCAGCATTCTTTACGGTTCTCTACCGATTCATAAAAGCTACTCGGACCTTTAATACTGACCATTCGTTCAACTGCCTCTGTATTGGGGTAGTATGCATGAATCGGAATTCCATACCTTTCAACAGTTCGGTTCCATACGTAATATGTTTCTGGAAAAAGCCTGCCTGTTTCGAGAGTAAACACTTTAACAGGCATTTTATTGGAAAAAATGAGATGAGAGATCACCTGATCTTCCCAACCAAAGCTGGTAGAAAAAACCACTTTTCCAGAAAATCGATTGATTAACAATTCAAGGGATTGTTCAATGCTCAATCCTGCAATTTCCTGTAATATCTCTGCTGATTTGTTCATTTTATCAAGATCAGTTTATAGAATTATTAAGTGCTTCGGTCAGGTCTGTCAGGATATCATCAATATCCTCCAAGCCAACGGAGATTCTGATGCTTCCTGGAAATATTCCGATCTGTGCACGTTCAGCATCACTCAATTTAGAATGAGTTGTTGAAGCTGGATGTGTAGCTATGGAACGAGTATCCCCAAGATTTGGCGACAACATAATCATCCGCAGGGCATCCATAAAACGCTTTGCACGTTCAAAGCCACCCTTGACAATAAAAGTTACTATTCCACCACCCTGTTTCATCTGACGTTTTGCCAATTCATATTGTGGATGAGACGGCAGAAAAGGATATCTCACTATCTCAACTTCAGGATGCTGTTCAAGAGTTTCTGCCACTTTCAAAGCATTGCTACAATGCCTGTCCATACGTACGGCAAGCGTTTCAAGACTTTTGGAAATGGTCCATGCATTGAAAGGTGACATCGCCGGACCAGTATGCCTGATAAAAAACATCAGTTCTTTCATCAGATCTTTACGGCCTACAACTACCCCTCCGAGTACTCTACCCTGTCCGTCCATATATTTAGTTGCCGAGTGGCTTACCAGGTCGGCGCCAAATTGAATTGGCTTTTGCAGATATGGCGTTGCAAAGCAGTTGTCAACATTCAGTATGAAATTGTGTTTCTTCTTTAAATTACCCAGCCACTCCAAATCAACTAATTCCAGACCGGGATTTGAAGGCGTTTCAAGAAACACCATTTTGGTTTCCGGACGTAAGGCTGCTTCAAAATCTTCAGGCTTTGAGGCATCAACATAGGTTGTGGTAATTCCCCATCGCGGAAGCAATTGAGTAAAAAGCTGGTGCGTGGATCCAAATATGGATCGAAAAGCAACAATATGATCCCCGCTACGAAGTAAACCCGCTATGGATGCAAATACAGCTGCCATTCCTGATGAAAAGGCTAAGCCTGCTTCAGCACCCTCAAAATCACGAACTTTCTCAATAAACTCGGTGGTGTTTGGATTAGAATAACGCGAATAAATATTCCCTTCAACCTCATCGGCAAACATTGCTCTGCCATGTTCCGAATCATCAAAAACAAAACTAGATGTCAGATATAAAGGCACAGAATGCTCTCTGTTTGATGAACGAGGCGCCTGGGTACGAATAAGCTTAGATTGTTCTTTCATTTTTTGCGGAGGTTTCGGCAAAAATACTTAATTAAATAAAATTAATCAGGTGCATTTATGTCGCGAATCTCGATTTAATGATATTTAAACATAATTACAATCAGACTAAGTCCAGCAAATACTGCCGCTAATAATTTCCAGCTGATTTTCCTGCCTACAGGTGTCTCATTTGCAGGATCAACCAATACGGCTGTTGCTTTATTCAACTCCTTCACTTTATGTGCAAAATCGCCGCCAAGGGTATTCCTCAGCTTACTCATTTGCTGCAAGGTTAGATCAAGCTCATCGGGAAGATTATTCTGAAAAATTTCTTTCAATCGTTTAGCAATCGTTGGCGATTTACCATTGGTTGAGATCCCGATCTTGAGATCACCCTTTTTAACTATAGATCCCAAATAAAAATCACATAGATCAGGCTTATCAGCTACATTGATCAATAAATGTCGCTGTCGAGCCAATGATCTGATCTCTACATTTAGAATATTATCTCCTGTTGCTATAATCACCAGGTCATGACCTTCCAGATCAGCAGCTTCAAATCTTTTTGAATGTAATTTCACTCTTGGATAATTGCCTGTCAATTCAAGAATTTTGGGCAAAAAGGTTTCAGCTACAATATCGATCTCCGTATCGGGACTATTTGTTAGAACAGCCTCCAGCTTTTCAAGTCCGATGTTACCAGCTCCAACAAGTAAAACCTTCAATTGGTTTAACTTTAGGAATACCGGAAAAAGCTGATTGCCTGAATTGTTTTCCAAAACTTTACTATTCTTGTTCTGAGAATTCATAAAATGCCTTTATTGGCTGAAACAAAGAATGCAGCCCCACAACCTCTCCAAATACGATCAGTGCAGGAGAATCTATTTTCTGATCCTGGGCAGATTCAAAGATCGTTCCAGCTGTAGCAACCACAACCTTCTCGTTTTCCATCGTCCCATTTTGAATGACCGCAGCTGGCAAACGGTGCTTCCCCTCTGCAATAAATATGTCTGCGATATCCTTAAGCCTTTTGATCCCCATTAAAACCACAACTGTTGCATTTGATTTTGCAGCAGCATACAGATCTTTGGAAATCTCCCCAGAACTGGTCGTCCCGGTAATTACCCAGAAACTTTCACTTGCACCACGATGGGTCAATGGAATCCCCTGCAGGGCAGGCACAGAAATACTGCTGGATATACCGGGAACCACTTCGGCGGGAATACTGTATGATGCAGCCATTTCCAATTCCTCAAATCCTCGTCCGAACACAAATGGATCACCTCCTTTTAATCGAACCACATGCCCATAGTTCAAAGCATAATCAATCATTAACTTATTAACAGCTTCCTGAGAATAGGAATGGTCGCCCGAACGTTTACCTACAAATACTTTTATTGCATTTTCAGGAGCAAATTGCAGTAATTCACTATTCACAAGTGCATCATAAAGAACTACATCTGCAGATTTAAGAACCCTTACACCCTTAAGGCTAATTAGTTCCGCATCACCCGGCCCTGCACCTACCAAGGTAATTCTTGGTTCTTTAATTGAGTTTTTTGTTTGTGTAAGTATCATATTTAATTTGACTCCTTTGCTATTTTAATTCTTGTAATAAAATCAACAGTTGATCCAAGGTAAGCTCGGGCAAATTCTGCTGATGGCTCATTTTTATTTATTTGCAATACTAAATCTGTAAAGCTTTCCAATCCCTTAAGGATCTGACTGTCTTTATATTGCTCATCAAAATCACGAATGATTCCAATCTGTGTACTGCTATTGATTCCTTTATCCAGCAATAATGCTTTCGCACTGCTGATAAATACGCTGTAGGCATGATAGATTGAATCTGAATATGCTTTCGCTTCGATTGATTCAATTGACCATTTCAGCTTTTCCTCTGCTTCAAGCAAGAGTGTTGAAACCAGGTCGATCATCACACCGGCACATTCACCAACACCAATTGCCGTTACAAAGATCTCTTCATGGCCCCAATCAACAAATTCATCTGGAGTTAATGTACTTAGATCGGCCAGTGGCTTTAATAACTGGTAAAAATGATCTTTACCAAATCTGTCGTAAAAGTCGTTGAACAATTCATCCCCATTTTTATTCTGGCTGTAATTATCCAAAATCACTCTAACTACATCCTTGGTTCTTTTAGAGGGCACCTTGATTACTTTGTCTGCAGCACGACCCACACCATCACCCACTGTGCCGCCTCCCAATAGAACCTGAGCAGCAGGGACAACCTTACCTGCAGCTTTAAGTGAACTTCCATGGAAACCGATGTGCGCCAGACCATGTTGTCCGCAACTATTCATACAGCCGCTAATCTTTATTTTTATATCCTGATTCTCTATCAGTTCATCAAATTCTTCTGAGATCAGATCTTCAAGAACTCGTGCAAGTTCGGTGCTATTTGAAATGCCGAGGTTACAGGTATCGGTTCCTGGGCAGGTTGTAATATCACTAACACTGTCGAACCCTGGTTTTACAAAATCAAGTTCCTTCAATCGCTCAAACAAAACCGGCAATGCTTCTTTCCGCACATATTTGAGAAGCAAACCCTGATTAATCGTGATACGGATTTCATCGGCTACCAATCCGTTGATCGCGGCAATAAATTTCCTAGCCTTGCTTGTTGGAATATCTCCAGTTGTAACCTTGATGTAAACACCATAAAAACCATTCTGTTTTTGCTCAAAAACGTTAGTATCCAGCCATCTTTGATAAACTAACTGATCTGAAATATGTACTTCCGGCAGATCTATTTTATCAGGAATCTGAGGGAGATCAACCGTGTCACGATCAATGTTGAAATGTTTAGTTCGGTTTGCAACTCTCTCTTCCGCTATCAGCCTTAATACTTCATCAAGACCTAGTTTTGCAACAAGAAATTTCATCCTTGCTTTATTTCTGTTACTGCGTTCTCCATGCCTGTCAAAAACACGCAATGTTGATTCTATATAGGGAATCAGCTCATCTTCAGGCAGAAATTCATTTACCATATGGGCAATGGATGGCTGCGCTCCTAAACCCCCGCCAAATAAAACTTTAAATCCACGAACTTCTTTTCCTTCTTTCAGGATAAGTTTAGGAATAAAGCCAAGATCATGGATATAGGTAAAGGCTGTATCCGCATCACTCGAAGAAAAGGCGATCTTAAACTTTCTGCCCATTTCCTGACAGATTGGGTTACGAAGGAAATATTTGAAAGTTGCGTAGGCATATGGTGATACATCAAAGGGCTCATTTGGGTCAATGCCCGACGTTGGCGATGCCGTTACATTTCGCACAGTATTACCACATGCCTCCCTAAGGGTAATATCATCCTGCTCGAGTTTAGCCCATAGCTCAGGAGTACGGTCAAGGCTTACATAATGGATTTGAATATCCTGACGCGTAGTTAAATGAAGATTACTACTTGCATACTCATCTGAAATATCGGCAATACACAAAACCTGCTTGAAACTAATTTTCCCAAATGGTAATTTGATCCTGATCATTTGAACACCGGGCTGCCTCTGACCGTAAATTCCACGGGCTAAACGAAGACTTCGGAACTTCTCATCATGTATCTTACCGTCGCGAAATTCTTTGATTTTTTTTTCCAGATCGACAATATCTTTTTGAACAATTGGATCTTCTAATTCTGTTCTGAAACTATTCATTAATTTTTTACAAAAAATAACCTCTTCTACCGGTGGGTGAAGAGGTTCATATAAATAAATCTTTATCTGGTCTTCTTCAATGTTTTGACATGCACATATAACAACAATCTATTGTTGTTTCATTGTTTATATGGCAGTTAAAATTTTTCATCGACCAAATATAATACAAAGTATATAGATTTAGTAGACTTTTATTTAAATTTTTTTTTACACCTCCGTATTTTCAATTAAAAGGCCTTCACGACGGATAATATCAGCAATACTGGTTTCACTTAAAATCTTCAAAGTTGCATTTCTAACATCCAGAAACACATCTCTCACACCACAGGTAGCTTCACTTATACATTCATCACACTTCTGATAGAAATTCAAGCTAACACATGGCAATAGCGCTACAGGCCCCCCGGTAAGACGTAACACCTGAACCACGAAAATATCAGCAGGGTCTTTCACCAGCCCATATCCACCACCTGCTCCCTTCTTACTGTAAAGTAAACCCGCATTCCTGAGATCGAGTAGAATTTGTTCAAGAAATTTTTTTGGTATATGTTCCTCAGAAGCAATTTTTGAGATCTGCATTGGTGCCTCCCCGAAATTTTTACCCAAAACCACTAGGGCTTTTATTGCATAACGCGTCTTTTTAGAAAGCATATCTTTTCAGGAGTTTTATAATAAAGCAAATTAACATAATTTCTTTTTGAATCCAATTGTTATCTGTTGTCTGTTATCTGTTGTCTGTTGTCTGTTATCTGTTGTCTGTTGTCTGTTATCTGTTGTCTGTTATCTGTTGTCTGTTATCTGTTGTCTGTTATCTGAGGTATGAGGTATGAGGTATGAAGTCTGAGGTCTGAAAAAAAGCAGAAAATTTCAATTAGCACTAAACAGTCTTTGTTCTTGGTTCTTGGTTCTTGGCTCCAGTTATCTGTTGTCTGTTGTCTGTTATCTGAGGTCTGTTATCTGTTGTCTGTTATCTGAGGTCTGTTATCTGAGGTCTGAGGTCTGAAAAAAAGCAGAAAATTTAAATTAGCACTAAACAGTCTTTGTTCTTGGTTCTTGGTTCTTGGCTCCAGTTATCTGTTGTCTGTTATCTGTTGTCTGAGGTATGAGGTAGGAAGTCTGAAGTCTGAAGTCTGAGGTAGGAGGTCTGAAAAAAAGCAGAAAATTTCAATTAGCACTACAAAATCTTGGTTCTTGGTTCTTGGTTCTTGGCTCCAGTTATCTGTTATCTGTTATCTGTTGTCTGTTATCTGTT
>JBIIWE010000412.1:0-3177 GCA_044339075.1 Daejeonella sp.
TACTTACCGTTTGCCACGGTGGTAGTTCCTCTGTTAGTACCTTTTACTCTAATGGTCACACCTGGAAGTGGCTGACCAGCTTCAAGTACAGTTCCGCTGATACTTTTTAATTGCTGTGATAAGGCTTGATCTGAAAAGCTCAGAACAAGCATTATGAGCATTATAATCCCTGCTCTGGAGGGAAATACCCATGGTTTTTTTAACTTCATCATGTAAATGTTTAGCATAGTTTTTAATTAATTGTGGTTTAATAGTTTAGCTAATTACGGGAGCATACCCGTATTTTTTTAATAATTGAATTATAAATAGTATTGAACATAAAAATTGATTTATCGTTATAAGAAACGATTCTGTTAATAAAGCTTAAAAAAACATACATTAAATAATTATAAACGTCAATTCTATGATTTTAAATCTTGAAAAATAGCAAAAATTCCATAACGTTTACGTACACTAATATATAAATTTATATAATTTTCAATTTGAATTTTAATTCCAAAATAAATTGACACCAATAATTTATTTAAACGGGTTAGGTATTTTTATCAGATCCGTCCGCGTATTTCCATTTTCTGTCACCCGAGCCAAAGCATAAACCTCTCCCCCATTTCCAATCGCAATTGAATTAACATATAGTGGACGATCACCATTATCATAAAAAATAGGACCATGATCCTGATAATTCTTCGATGGAATATGATAGGTTATTAAATGAAGGTTTTCTAATCCTTTAGCAGCTCCTTTTGCTATATCTACAGCACCTGCAACACGCTTTCCATTTTCATAAATTGGTCCGCCTGTCAGATAATAAATTGTTTCTTCATCCGGACCTAATTGAAAGCCCAAATAACCATAACTGAACTGGTCAAACATCCCGCTTGAAGACGATGGTTCAGAAGTTATCCTTCTTACAAGTTCTATATGTTTATTTTGAGGATGAAAGCGAAATAAATAACCAGAGTTTCCATGTACACCATAGGCAGTATTCTCAGGTTCATACCAAAATATTTTTCTCCAATTATATCCCATACTTCCGGGACGAGTTGGATCATACTTTCCAAAATAATCCAGTCTTAAATTGATCGCATCTAATTTTTCAATTTCAGCTACAATCGGATTATAAGAAAAAATATCTCCTTCTGAAGTAGAAAAATATACTGATCCGTCATTTGGATCTACAAGCAAAGAACGACAAAGCGACCTGAAATCATCCCCAGGTTGACCACCCTCACCATTTGCAGAAATCTGACCAAGATTTTTTAAAACCTTTGTTCTCAAATCGTAATGAACAAAGTTGCCTTTTGGCCATGTAATTCCATAAACATGTCCTCGAACACAGTCCATTGTCATTGAAACCATTCCTTCACCATTTGGAATAATTGCAAGGTCAACGAATTCTTTAGTTTTTAGATCATAAGAAAGAATATGACCTCCTGGGTATAATTTATAGTCTGCCGGAAGATTAACCGGCAAGCGATCCATGCCTTTTATTAATTCATAATATCCTATATGAGTTGAGAAATACAATTTACCTTGATACTCATAAAAACGTGTATGACTTTTGCCCTGAGGGATGAACATTTTTCCTTTCTCCCCACATACATCATCCAGGTCTGCAAGAAACTCTGTATGATCACTTTCCGGATCATAAACGTACATCTTTCCGGCAAACTCAATTTTATCTGAAGATAAAATATAATATATTTTACCATCGCTTGCTGCCGATAAGGCATTATACGTATCATGTGCCTGAAGAAAGCCTGAATTATATGTTTTAGCTATTAAATTACCAACCTTAACTGAAGAATCAGGCCTAGATAAACCATCTTCTTTTCCATTAATTATATCCATTTATCTTTTATTCTTAAATCCCAACAAAAAAACTAACCTTTTTATGATTTTTTTCCAAGGGATTTCTTAATAGTTTCGGCATTAGTGTAAATTTTATTGATTGCAGAAGCAATTGAATCCATATCTTCTTTACTGCCAAGAAGAATATTCTGTGTAAACCATACTGCCTCTGTACAAAGTTTGTCATTTTCAGGACATTGATTATTTTCCATGTATTTTTTATAATCCAGCATGTCTTTATGGTACATCCTTTTAAAATTTTTGGATTCGAATGCCTCTTTAATAAATTCCTGAGTGTTGAGCGGATTATAGCCTCCAGAACATGGCACTCCCTCTGCTCTAAGAGCCTGAAGGAATTCAGCTCTTGTTAAGCCTTTAAATTCATCCTGTTTATATCTGAAACAAAAAAGATGAAATGAGACTCTGGTTGCACAATCATATAATTTATAAGGAACTACACCTGGAATATTTTCAATTTTAGATTTCAAATATTTTGCGTTCTCCTCACGAACAGTTGTTTGCGCATCCAATCTTTGAATCTGAGCAAGTCCGATAGCAGCCTGGTATTCAGTTATACGAACTTTAGTTCCAATCCTTACACTTCCGGCATTAAACGTTCCCACGGCTGTTCCAAATGGCAAACCTAGGTTCTGAAATGAAACACAACGATCCATGAAAGCAATGTCATTACTAATGATTGCTCCACCTTCGCCAATTGGAATATTTTTAGAGTTTTGAAAACTAAAACAACCGGCATTTCCAATAGTTCCAACCTTTTGATGGTTCACTTCGGTAAGGGGTGCCTGACAAGCATCTTCAATAACTACCAGATTATGTTTTTTTGCAATTGCCATAATTCTTGGCATATCTGCAGGCATTCCTAAAATATGGACAGGCAAAATGGCCTTTGTTCGAGGAGTGATCTTAGCTTCCATTTTTGCAGGATCGATCTGATAAGTTTCAGGATCTATATCAACAAATACGGGCATCGCACCATTCATCAAAACTGCTTGTATGGTAGAGATAAATGTATAAGGCGGGACAAGTACTTCATCGCCACCTTTAATATTCAATTGATTTAGAGCAACAATCAAGGCATTGGTTCCATTGATAACGGTAAGGCATCGTTTGGCATCATTAGTTTTAGCCCAAAGTGCTTCAAATTCATTAACAACCGAAGCTCTCGACCATATACCACTTCTTAAAACCTCAAGGACTCTTTTCTCATCCGTTTCAGGAATCCAGATCGGCCATTTAATCCATTTTGCAGCATTCCATGCTGATGGTCCGCCAAGTATTGCAGGCATAGCTAAATGATCCAATTGT
>JBIIWE010000413.1:0-3175 GCA_044339075.1 Daejeonella sp.
ATGCCCTGCATCACGATCAGGTGATACGTGTGGCCAAAGCTGGTAAACATGTTATTTGCGAAAAACCAATGGCCTTGAATGCCAAACAAGGGCAGGAAATGATAGAGGCCTGCAAGAAAGCGAATGTTAAATTGCTGGTAGGGTATAGAATGCACTTTGAGCCTAAGACACTGGAAATAATCCGGATGCGGAAAGATGGTGAATTGGGGAAAATTATGTTTTTTCAGGGACTATGTGGCTTCAAAATTGGCGATCCGAATCAATGGCGATTGAATAAGCAATTAGCCGGAGGAGGTTCGATAATGGACATAGGCATTTATGCAATCAATGGATCGCGTTATATGGTAGGTGAAGAGCCAATTTGGGTTACTGCACAGGAAACTAAAACAAATCCTGAAAAATTTAAAGAGGGCGTTGACGAAACCATTCAATTTCAACTGGGATTTTCTGGCGGGGCGGTAGCATCCTGTTTGTCAAGCTATAATATGAATAATTTGGATCGCTTTTTCTTAAACGCTGAAAAAGGATTTGCCGAGTTACAACCCGCTACCGGATATGGTCCTATCAAAGGTCGTACGAATAAAGGCGAATTAGATTACCCTCATGTTGCTCATCAAACCATACAAATGGAAAAAATGGCGGGCATCATTTTGACGGGAGAACAAACGATAGTACCTGTAGATGGCGAAGAAGCGCTAAAAGACCTAAAAATTATTGATGCAATCTATTTAGCAGTTAAAACAGGAAAAAAGATAAATTTGAATTTGTAAAAATCTCTCTGACAAAAAATATTTTAAAAATCACAGTATGACTATGACAATAAGTGTAAAAAAGAAATTTAAAGTGCTGCTTCAAACCTTGGTGGTGATAGCAATTGCATTATCTGCATTTCAATTTGCTCAATCAGACCCAACTGCTCTTAAACTAAAAAAGGGATCGCATATTATCTTAATAGGTAATAATTTGGGATCAAGAATGATGAATTATGGTCATTTTGAAACAGAAATGCAACTTCGTTATCCAGACAGCATGCTTTACATCCGTAATATGTGTGATGGAGGGGATACTCCCGGTTTCAGAGCACATTCCAGTCGTTCAATACCCTGGGCATTCCCCGGTGCCGAAAAATTCCAAACTGAATATGCTAGAAACTCAAATAGTGAAGGCTTTTATGATAGCCCAGATACCTGGATAAGCAATCACAAAGCAGACATAATCATTGCTTTTTTTGGATATAGTGAGTCATTTCAAGGTGCAAAAGGGCTTGAAAACTATAAGGCTGAACTGGATGCCTTTATCAAACATACCTTAAAACAAAAGTATAACGGAACATCAGTGCCACAGCTTGCAATTGTGTCTCCGATCGCATTTGAAGATCTTTCGAAGCAGTTTGACTTTCCAAATGGGAAAACTGAAAATATAAATCTGGAGCTCTATGCAAAGGCAATGAAAGAAGTTGCTGCTAAAAACAAGGTTCATTATTTAAATGTTTTTACGCCCACAAAACAATGGTATGATACCATTGAGAAGCCCCAAACTATTGATGGTTCTCAGCTTACTGATGCTGCCTATGCTAAATTTGGCCCCTTATTAGCTGATGGAATCTTTGGCAAATCCAAAGTAAAACCTGCCATGGAAGCCAACCGTAAATTAGTGCATGATGCCGTACAGGAAAAAAACTGGATGTGGCATAATGACCTCAAGATCCCTAATGGGGTTCATGTTTATGGAAGACGCTACAATCCCTTCGGACTAGATAATTACCCTTCTGAAATAAAGAAGATCAGAGAATTGACCTTGATAAGAGATCAGGCGATATGGATGGCAAATAAAGGCATAAAAATGAACCTGGATGCAGCTGATAAAAATACCACACAGCTACCCAAAATAAAAACCAATTTTAATCCCTCGAAAAACGGAAGCCTTGAATATCTGTATGGAAAAGATGCCCTTGATAAATTCAAGTTGCCTCCAGGATATAAAATCGATCTTTTTGCTTCTGAAATTGAGTTTAAAGACATTGAGAATCCCGTTCAGCTATCCTTTGATAATAAAGGTAGGCTTTGGGTTGCAACCATGCCAACATACCCACATTGGCAACCTGGTGATAAAAAACCTAATGATAAGATCATTATACTAGAAGATACGAACAATGATGGTAAGGCTGATAAGCAAACAACCTTTTTAGAGGGTATACACCTTCCTGTAGGTTTCGAAATTGCACCTGAAGGTGTTTATGTTTCTCAGGGCACCAACCTGGTTCTATATAAAGATACAAATGGTGATGATAAAGCTGATTCTAAAGAAATTCTGTTAAGTGGATTTGATGATCATGATACACATCATGCACACCATGCCTACACTACAGACCCTTCGGGAGCAATTTATATGGGAGAAGGAGTATTTTTACATACCAATGTGGAAACCTCCTACGGTACAGTTCGTGCAACCAATGGCGGATTTTACAGATATAATCCTGCACGCCGTCAGCTGGAGCGCACAGCCCAACTTTCTATTCCAAATCCTTGGGGAATTACTTTTGATGAATGGGGACAGAATTTCTTTGCCGAGACCTCAGGGCCAGACGTTCTCTGGATGATGCCCGGATCTGTTAAGTCACGATATGGGGTTGCAACACATAAATCGACAAACCTGATTGAAGAAAAACATCGGGTACGGCCTACCTCAGGAATTGAATTTATATCAAGTCGCCATTTCCCGGATGATGTTCAGGGTGATTTGCTTATTAATAATACCATAGGTTTTTTAGGGACTAAAGAACATACTATGGCAGATAAAGGAACTGGCTATGCAAGTCAACATCGTCAGGATCTCTTGGTATCCGAAGACAAAAATTTCCGTCCTGTAGATATGGAATTCGCCCCTGATGGCTCACTCTATGTTGTAGATTGGCATAATGTACTAATTGGCCATATGCAACATAATATTCGTGACCCTCTTCGCGATCATTCTCATGGACGAATTTACCGCATCACCTATCCATCCAGACCACTGGTTAAACCAGCTAAAGTTGCAGGTGCAAGCATCAACGAGCTTTTAGATAATCTGAAACTTCCTGAATATCGTACCCGCTATAGAACACGTCGTGAACTTCGCGGTCGCCCGGTTTCACAGGTTCTTGCTGCAATTACACCATGGGCAGCAAAACTTGATA
>JBIIWE010000414.1:0-3165 GCA_044339075.1 Daejeonella sp.
TGTTAGATAGGTAATATAATAATCCGGAATATAAAAACATACTTAAAACAAACAATATGAAAATACAGATAGACTCTATTCAAAAAATACCTCTCAAAAATGTACTTTTACAATTTTAAATCCCCCTTTGGCAAATGAGCATTCCTAAAACATACAATCCGAGAGAAACAGAGGATAAGTGGTATTCATATTGGTTGGATAAAAAATTCTTCCGTTCAGTTCCTGATGAGCGTGAACCATATACCATTGTAATACCTCCACCGAATGTTACCGGTGTCTTGCATATGGGTCATATGTTGAATAATACTATTCAGGATGTATTGATCCGTCGGGCTCGTATGCAAGGTAAAAACGCTTGTTGGGTTCCCGGTACAGACCATGCATCGATCGCAACAGAGGCTAAAGTAGTCGCTATGCTGAAGGAAAAGGGAATTGAGAAAAAGGATGTAAGCAGAGAGGAATTTTTGGAGTACGCTTATGAATGGAAAGATAAATATGGTGGTATCATACTGAAGCAGTTAGAGAAACTAGGTGCTTCATGTGATTGGGACAGAACACGTTTCACCATGGAGGAGGATCTTTCAGAAGCTGTTATAGATACTTTTATTCATTTGTATAAAAAGGGATGGATCTACCGTGGTATTCGCATGGTGAACTGGGATCCTAAAGGAAAGACAGCAGTTTCTGATGAAGAGGTTATCCGCAAAGAAGTCAATCAAAAATTATATTATATCCGATACGAAGTAAAAGATCAGGCAGCAGCTTCCAAAACATATCTGACCATTGCCACCACCCGCCCGGAAACGATCATGGCCGATACAGCAATTTGTATCAATCCAAACGATCCCAGATTTAATCATCTGAAAGGGAAATCTGTATTTATACCATTAATAAACAGGGAAATACCTGTAATAGAGGATGAATATGTGGATATGGAATTTGGAACAGGTTGTCTAAAAGTTACACCAGCACATGATTTGAATGATTATGAACTAGGGGTGAAACATAAGCTCCAGGTTATTGATATCTTAAATGATGATGGTACTTTAAATGAGAATGCTCAGATATTAGTAGGAGAGGACCGATTTACTGCCCGTAAGTTGATCAGTAAAATGCTGGAAGAGGCAGGTAGTCTGGAGAAAGTTGAGGATTATAAATCGCAAATCGGTTTTTCTGAGCGTACAGATGCAGCTATTGAGCCAAAGCTTTCCATGCAGTGGTTCTGTAAAATGTCGGAAATGTCTGAACCTGCCTTGAACTATGTATTGAATGGTGAGGTAAAGTTGATTCCTGAAAAGTTCATCAATACCTATAAGCATTGGATGGAGAATGTTAAAGATTGGTGTATTAGTAGGCAGTTATGGTGGGGACAACGGATACCTGCATGGTACAATTTAAAAGGAGAATGGGTAGTTGCCAGAACAAGAGAAGAAGCGGTTCAGGAATTTAAAAAGCAGTTTCCAGAATCTGATTCAAATGATATCAGACAAGATGATGATGTTGTAGACACCTGGTTTTCATCCTGGCTTTGGCCAATTTCTGTTTTTGATGGATTTAAAGACCCTGATAATGAAGATATCAACTATTATTATCCAACCAATGATCTGGTTACTGCTCCTGAGATACTTTTCTTTTGGGTAGCAAGAATGATCATGGCTGGACATGAATTCAGAGGAAAGGCGCCATTTAAAAATGTTTATCTCACAGGTATTGTACGCGATAAGCAAGGTAGAAAAATGTCGAAGTCACTGGGTAATTCACCTGACCCAATAGATCTGATTGAAAGATATGGGGCTGATGGAGTGCGGGTAGGAATGCTTTTATGCTCTCCTGCAGGAAATGATCTGATGTTTGATGAAAGCTATTGTGAACAGGGGCGTAATTTTGCAAATAAGGTATGGAATGCCTTTAGGCTTGTGAAAGGCTGGGAAGTTGATGAAAGCCTGCCCAATACTAATCAGCAGGCGATGAACTGGTTCGATTCTGCATTTAATCAGGCTTTTACTGAGATTGAAGAAAATTATAGGCAATACCGGCTTTCAGATTCATTAATGGGGATTTATAAATTGGTTTGGGATGATTTCTGTGCCTGGTATCTTGAAATGATTAAGCCTGTTTATCAGCAGCCGATTGATGCAGAAACGTATCGCGTAACTATAGCATATTTCGAGCGGATATTGAAATTGCTTCATCCTTTTATGCCTTTTTTAACTGAAGAATTGTGGCATGATGACCTTTTTTCTGAACGCCAGGAACTTGATTGCTGTATTGTTGCTCCTTATCCTATTGCAGGTAAGGTAAATGCCGCGCTTTTGAATGATATAGATATTGTTAAACTAGTAGTTTCTGAGATTAGAAATGTTAGAAATGCAAAGCAAATATCTCCTAAAGAAGCTTTGCCATTAAGTATAAGAGTTAATTCTTCCATCAATTATGATGATTATTTGTCCATAATTTTCAAACTTGCCAATATTAGTACATCTCAATTTGTAAAGGAACCCGTTCCTGGTGCAAACACATTCATGGCTGGTAAAGATGAGTTCTTTATTTCTCTGGAAAATAATATTGATGTGGATTCAGAAAGAGATCGGCTTGAAAAGGAAATTGTCTATCAGATTGGTTTTCTTCAATCAGTTGAGGCTAAATTATCGAATGAACGATTTGTTCAAAATGCTAAAGAAGAAGTAGTTGAAAATGAGCGGCGCAAAAAGGAAGATGCACTTTCCAAACTGAAAATCCTGGAGGCAGCACTTGAATCACTTTCTGCTCTTTAAAGAAAAAAACTGACAGGTTTTTAAAGTCTGTCAGTTTTTCATATGAAAATAGTTCTATTAATATTTAGCAACAACCTCCACCCGGAGTACATGTTGATGCAACATCAGCCGGCTTTTGTGCAAAAACACTAATGCTGAAAATACCTGTTTTACCTGATTTAAACTCCGCGATCTCATCAGCATTTAGATAATTTACCAGAATATCATCTGGTATAATGATCGCTTTTTCTTTTTGGATTTGAAGATTTTTAAAGCCATTGATTTGGATCAGTTCCAGGTAAGTCTCTTTCTGAATAGCTCCCGCAACGCAACCTGCGTACATTTCAGCAGCATTTTTGATTTTTTGAGGGAGTTCTCCTGTTAATACAACATCCGAAATGCTGAAATGCCC
>JBIIWE010000415.1:0-3164 GCA_044339075.1 Daejeonella sp.
CATAGCAAGGCCAAAAGGCAAAAGACCACTTTCCATAAATCAATTATCAGGAGGTGAAAAGACTCTGACCGCCACAGCGATACTATTTTCGTTATATTTATTAAAACCTGCCCCATTCTGCATATTTGATGAGGTAGATGCTCCTCTTGATGATACCAATATCGACAAGTTCAATAATATCATTCGTGAGTTTTCAGACCGCTCACAATTTATTATTGTTTCCCATAATAAGAGAACAATTGCAAGTACAGA
The DNA here is from genome assembly GCA_044339075.1 of Daejeonella sp. GTDB lineage: Bacteria > Bacteroidota > Bacteroidia > Sphingobacteriales > Sphingobacteriaceae > Daejeonella. The sequence goes on from JBIIWE010000415.1 coordinate 253, forward strand.
CATTATATATGGTGTTACCATGGCCGAACAAGGTGTATCAAGAGTTGTTGCAGTTGACATCCGCGAAGTTGCTTAATATTAAAAAGATCATCTCAGAATTTATTATTGGCAATAATCTGGAAAAATCATTATGAAGAAACTAATACTAACGATAGCATTACTTTCCGTTTTTTTCGCCAATGCGCAGGAAATAGACCGATCTAAATTACTTAGAGATCTAGAAATACTATCATCAGATCTATATGCTGGCAGAAAAACAGGAACAGAGGGCAATAAGGCCTCTGCAGAATATATCTCTTCAAGATTTACTGAGGCTGGATTAAGGTCATTTCAGGATCAGTACAGACACCCATTTAGTTTTAAAAACAGCAAGTCAGAACTTATAAATGGAACTAATCTAATTGGGTTTGTAAAGGGCAAAACAGATGATATAATTGTAATTTCAGCACATTATGATCATGTGGGTGTCAATAATTCTCAGATATATAATGGAGCAGATGACAATGCCTCAGGAGTATCAGTTTTATTAGGAATTGCAGAGTATTTCAAAGACTACAAGCCCCAAAATACACTATTGTTTATCGCTTTTGATGCTGAAGAAATGGGGCTTCAGGGAGCATATGCCTTTTTAAAGGAACCTGTAATATCCATAAAATCTATTATTTTGAATGTTAATATGGATATGGTTTCTCATAATGACAAGTCAGAACTTTATGCTGTTGGGACTTATAAAACACCGATTTTAAAAGAGATAATTGAAGATGCAGATGATCATACGGGTATAAACATTCTTTTTGGACATGATATACCAAATTCAGGCAAGGATGACTGGACCATGCAAAGTGATCAGGGTCCTTTTGCAAAAGAAAATATACCCTTTATTTATTTCGGAGTTGAAGATCATGATGATTATCATAAGCCAAGCGATAAATTCGCAAATATTAATCAGAACTTCTTTCATTCAGCCTCTATTGCTATATTGAGAAGTATAATTAAGCTTGATAATAAATAAACAAGATTAAGGCAAATACCACAGATTCCTTAAAAACAAAATAGCTATCTTTGATATGCAAGCTGTTCTATCGCCGTGATGCAAATCAAGGAGGAAAGTCCGGGCAACACAGAGCATTCTGCTTCCTAACAGGAAGGCTTCATGAAAATGGAGACGGAAAGTGCCACAGAAAATAAACTTCCCATTTAGGTGGGTAAAGGTGAAAATGTGAGGTAAGAGCTCACGGTATTTTATGGTGACATAAAGTACGGTAAACCCCAGGAGTTGAAAGACCAAATAGGTTCCGGAAGCGAAGCTGCTCGTTTCCTTATGTCGCAATTGCGACATTATCCGGAATGGGTAGGTCGTTAGATCATATAAGCAATTGTATGGCTAGATAAATGATAGAATTTCCGATTTATCGGGAAACAGAACCCGGCTTACAGGCTTGCTTTTTTTAACCTCAATTCCTGAAAAAGGAATCCAAATTATCATAAAAATTACAAGTTAATATTTATACTAATTAGTCTAATTGGCAGGATTTTTGAATTGACCAATACTTATGGCAAAAATATTAATCGTAGATGATGAAAGAGCAATCCGAAACACGCTACGCGAAATCCTTGAATATGAAGAATATCAGGTTGATGATATAGATAACGGTGCAGACGCATTACTTCTCATAAGGAAAAACGAGTATGATCTGATCCTTTGTGACATCAAAATGAACAAAATGGATGGAATGGAGGTTCTTTTAGAAGGACTAAAGATCCAACCCGATTTGCCATTCATTATGATCTCTGGGCATGGAACAGTAGAAACTGCAATTGAAGCGAGTAAAAAAGGCGCTTATGATTTTATAACTAAACCACCTGACCTGAACAGGCTATTACTTACAGTTAGGAATGCGATGGAGCGCAAAAATTTGGTTACAGAAACCAAAGTTTTAAAGCGTAAAGCCAGCAGAACTCGGGAAATACTTGGAGAGTCTGCAGCCATCCAACGAATCAAAGATACCATTGATAGGGTTGCTCCTACTGAAGCACGTGTATTGATTACAGGAGCAAATGGAAGTGGGAAAGAATTAGTCGCTCGCTGGCTTCATGAAAAATCGAATCGTTCAGGTTCTGTTTTAGTAGAGGTTAATTGTGCTGCAATTCCATCAGAATTAATTGAAAGTGAATTGTTTGGGCATGAAAAAGGGTCCTTTACTTCTGCTATAAAGCAAAGGATAGGGAAATTTGAACAAGCCAGTGGAGGAACACTTTTTTTGGATGAAATAGGTGACATGAGTCTCTCTGCACAAGCAAAAGTTTTGCGTGCACTTCAGGAAAATAAAGTAACTCGTGTAGGTGGTGAAAAAGAGATTGAAGTCGATGTCAGGGTTATAGCTGCAACTAACAAAGATCTTCAGAAAGAAATAGAAGCAGGTAATTTCAGAATGGATCTTTACCATCGTCTTAGCGTGATCCTGATACATGTTCCTCATTTAACAGAACGTAAGGAAGATATCCCAATGATTGCACAGAATTTTTGTGAAGAAATTTGCAAAGACTATGGAATGCATGTAAAGAAGATTACAGATGCTGGAATGGAAGCATTACAAGCTTTGGAATGGACGGGGAACATAAGAGAGCTTCGGAACATGATCGAACGTTTGATCATCCTAAGTGATCAGGTGATTACAGATAGAGATGTAAAAGCTTATGCCAATCCTGCTTCACTTTCATCTAGATCAGAAAATAGCACTAATACTAACGCAACAAATTTTGATCAGTTTACAAATTTCCAGGAATACAAGGATTTTACAGAACGTGATTATATAAAGTTCAAACTGGAGAAAAATAATTGGAATGTTTCAAAAACAGCTGATGATATTGACATCCAGAGAAGTCATTTATATAGTAAGATTGAAAAATAT
>JBIIWE010000416.1:0-3162 GCA_044339075.1 Daejeonella sp.
CTCAGGATCTGATAAATTGGATAAAAAGATAAATGAGAAAAAATATTTTGACTAAAATAATTTATTTGCTTGCAATTGTAGCCATTTTTGCTGGCTGTAAGGCTAAAAAAGTGCTTTTGCCTGCTTCTGAGATTCCTAAAGTAATGGCTCCGGAGCCAGCGCCTGACCTGACCAAAAAGAATAAATTGGATTCAGTAAATGGAATGAATACGGTTTTCAAAACCTTATCGATCAAAGCCAAAGCTGATTTGAACATCAATAATAAGAGCAATGATGTGAACATGAATATCCGGATCAGGAACAACGAAGCGATCTGGGTGTCTGTAACTGCACTCGCGGGTTTAGAAGTTGCACGTGCATTGATTACTGCCGACAGCGTTAAGGTTTTGAACAGGATGGACAATATTTATCTTAAAAAGCCATTCAGTTATATCTATGAATTTACTAATGAGCGGATAACTTTCCAAACACTTCAGTCTGTATTGGTTGGAAATGCTATATCAGAATTGATAAGCGAATCTACTCAACTGAAAAAGGAAGGCGAAAATACCCATCTTAAAACAGTTTTGGCTTCTATGATTTATAATTTCACTGTTGATCAGCAGAATAAGGTATTATTTACTCAATTGAACGATGCTTCTGCCGGGCAGGAGCTGCTAGTTAATTATACTAATTTCTTATCAATCAATCAGCAGTTGATCCCTCATTCGGTGATCATGAATTCAAAGGCAAAGAACAAAGCTATCAGTCTTGACCTTAACTATTTAAAAATTGATATGGATGGAGCTGTTGACCTTCCCTTTAGAGTTCCAGAGCGGTTTTTGATTAAAAATTAAATACATTTGTTTGAATGAAGATATTTAAGTGCATCTTTTTCCTGTTTATTTTTTGCCTTGCTTCTGAAGCTTTTGGCCAGAGTAGTTCTGATCTCAGAAGGCAGAAGGAAGCTTTGACCCGGGAAATAGAATCGCTTAATCGTAGTTTGAATCAAACGGCAAACAACAAGAATTTATCACTGAAGGAGATCAGAGCATTGAATGCTCAGATACGTTTGCGTGAGAAAAAGATCAATGTGATCAATTCTGAAGTGAAGTTGCTTGACAATCAGATCTCTGATAATACCAATACAGTAAGAACACTGCAATCACAATTAAATAAGCTGAAAAAGGAATATGCGGCAATGGTTTTATTTGCCTTCCGTAATCAAAGCTCCTACAGTAAGCTCATGTTTATCTTTGCGGCAGAAAATTTTAACCAGTCCTATAAGCGTTTAAAATATTTGCAGCAGTTTAGTGAGTATAGAAAAAAACAGGCTAGTTATATCGAGGGTACTCAAAAGCAATTAAATATCAGAATTATTGAGCTGGACCGTAATAAGCAGGAAAAAAGTAATCTTTTATCAGATCAGAAAAAGGAAAAAAGAACCTTGGGTATTCAGAAGAATAGCAAGTCGAAGGTTCTAAATAGTCTGACCAGTCAGGAAAAGCAATTAAAACAGGAACTCACACAAAAGCAAAGGGAGTCGGCAAGGCTTAACAGAGCCATTCAAAATGCCATTAACAAAGAAATAGAGGAAGCAAGGAAACGAGCTGAAGCTGAGGCCAGGGCTGCTATTGCAAAGGCTAAAGCAGAAAACAGGGAAGTGCCTGATGCAAAGCCTGTTGCAAGTGGTTCAAGTATTTTGGCAGCCACTCCTGAATCGGCTAAGTTGTCTTCAGATTTCCTGGGTAGCAGAGGGAGTTTACCTTGGCCGGTAAGCAACGGAATGGTCATTGAAGACTTTGGAAATCACACTATTGGACGGAATGTTACGACAGAAAATAATGGTGTAGATATAAAAACTGCACCCGGATCACAGGTTCGTGCAGTATTTTCAGGTGAGGTTGCGGCGGTACAAAACATTTCAGGTTCGTATGCGATTTTGATTAGACATGGCGAATATTTTACGGTTTATTCAAATTTAAAGAGTGCTAATGTATCAAGAGGGCAGAAAATTTCTTTAAAGCAGAATATAGGCGTAGTGATAACTGATCCTATTGATGGGACAACGGAAGTGCATTTTGAAGTAAGGAAAGGGGCAACCCCATTGAATCCTTCAAGTTGGCTTGCAAATTAATTTTTAATTTAAAGGTGTTTAAAATGCCTATATTTGTATATTGATCTTTGTTATATGAATAATTCAATATTATTATTTATGAATATCGGTGGACCAGAGATGATCCTGATATTCGTTGTCGTTTTACTTTTATTTGGAGGTAAGAAACTTCCCGAACTTGCCCGTGGCCTTGGAAAGGGATTGAGGGAATTTAAAGATGCTTCGGATGGTATCAAAAGAGAGATCCATAATAATATAAATACAGTAACCGAAGCCGCAGATCTTGAAAAGTCAGCAGCTACAAAGCCGGAGAATAATTATCAAAACACTGAAAATAATTACTCAGATACCCAGAATGAATATTCTGCTCATGTAGACGGTACTTATCCTGATATGGATGCACCTCTTGCTGAAACGAATACAACAGCTACAGATACTAATTCAAATGAAGAAGTTTCCTCAGGATATGTTAATCCAGATGAAGCGGGGTTTGAGAACACAAAAATCGCACATTAAATAAATTATCATGTTAAACTCAATTTTATTATTTGCTGGACTTGGAGCTACGGAAGTGATCTTAATCGTAGTGGTTGTCCTTTTAATGTTTGGTGGTAAAAAAATTCCGGAACTGATGCGCGGATTGGGCAAAGGTATCAAGGAATTTAAGACTGCTCAAAATGGAGAGGGTGATGCACCTTCAGCTACAACAAAAGATCAGGACGTTAAATAATTTCATATTTAAAATGATCTTTTTGTTCTGTCAATACTATTGACAGTCAGAAAGATCATTTTTTTATTTTGCCTATTGGGAATCTTTAGAGACGATAAAACCAACCCTGGCTGGCATACAATTATGTGATCTACTCAATATCAGAGACAGTCTTCACAAACGGTTAAATTTCTAATTTTACATCATTCAAGGCATGGAAGGTATTTCTTCTCTTTCCAATATTCAGTCTGCGTTATCGAAGCAGAACCAGAAATTTACATTACCTGTTCTGGTTGAATATTACTTAAGCCGTATTTCTGAAAAACAGGAGCTGAATGCTTTTGTGGAGGTATTTGCT
>JBIIWE010000529.1:0-3156 GCA_044339075.1 Daejeonella sp.
TTATTAGTTGGTTGGAATAGCCTCACAGTACTACATTTCAGATGATTGTTCTTCTCTGCTTTTACCTTTTCGCTTTCTGCTTTTGCCTTTATTCTGTTATCTGTTGTCTGTTATCTGTTATCTGTTGTCTGTTGTCTGAGGTATGAAGTGCTGCTATGAAATGAAGCTAAATTATCTAACTACTAACCAACTAACTAACTACTAACTACTAATTACTCAAAAAGTGGTTATCTGTTATCAGAAAGTTCAGTAGGAGAAAGGTTCAATCGTTAATAGCATATCTTAATACGTATAACTTATTTACTTACAACTTACTACTTAAAACTTACCACTTATACGTATAACTTATTTACTTACAACTTACTACTTATAACTTACCACTTACCTCTTATAACTTATAACTTATAATTTAATACTTACAACTTATAACTTAATACTTACAACTTACTACTTACCACTTATCTGCAAATAAAATAAATGTATTTTTGTCATCCTACAATTGTTCATAAATAATAGTGATGTTCACAATATGATCCAGTTTCCAAATGCTAAAATAAACATCGGATTAAACATTCTCAGCCGTCGAGAAGATGGATTCCATAATCTGGAGACGATCTTTTATCCTGTGGCTATCAGTGATGCATTGGAAGTAGTTGAAGCTGATCAAATGAAGTTTACTTCTTCAGGATTGGAAATACCGGGAGATCCCATAGATAATTTATGTTTAAAGGCTTATTATCTGTTATCTAAGGACTATAAATTGCCTCCGATACATATTCATCTTCACAAGCATATCCCAATTGGAGCCGGATTAGGAGGTGGATCAGCAGATGCCTCGTTTTTTATCAGGCTGATGAATGAAAAGTTTGAATTAGGGATGGATGCTTTTCAGATGGAAGCTTATGCCTCACAATTAGGCTCAGATTGTGCATTTTTCATAAAAAATAAGCCAGCTCTGGCAGTTGGCAAGGGTGATCAATTACAAACTATTGATCTTGATCTTAGTCAATTTTTTATTTTGTTGGTGATGCCGACAGTTCAGGTTTCTACATCAGATGCTTATAGGGGTGTTCTTCCTGCAGCAATGGCAAGTTCTTTAACTGATCTTATAAAATTGCCTGTTGAAGAATGGAGATTCGCAATTAAAAATGATTTTGAACCTTCTGTTTTTTTACAATATCCCATAATTGCTGATATAAAATCAAAATTATACAATGCCGGTGCTGTGTTTGCATGCATGAGTGGAAGTGGTTCTTCAGTATTTGGAATATTTAAGAAAGAACTGAAATTGCCTGATTTGGAGCAGCATAACAAGATTTTTTATGGAGTGTAAATAAAATTTGACAACTGGATACTTAATAAAACTCAATTAATATGTCCAATTGTCAAACTTTAAATCTTATTCAGGAAGCTTAATCTCCGAGTGCTTAATCCTTAAATTTCAATCGTTACCTGATCGTTAGCTTTCTTTTCAAAAAGTCGGCAGTAACCTCACTTACTTTTACAGCATTGGTAAATTTCATCCAGTGATGAGTATCATCGGGAATCGCCAGATATTCAAAAGTAAATTTTTTATTTTCAAAACGTCTGGCAAGATCAACACTTTGGCTGAAAGACACATTTCTATCATCATCTGCATGTATGATCAAAGTGGGTGATGTCCAGGTATCCAGGTAACTTACTGGAGAAGATCTTTTCACTGCCTGTTCGGCTAAAGCTGCATCCGGGGCTGGCTCTCTACCGGTAGATAAGGGACTGCTGAACCGATTGTTTACACCGTGAATGTCTACACCCGCTGCAAAAAGGGGTGAATCTTTACCCAGTCCAAGTGCAACCAGGAAGCCGCCATAAGAACCGCCATATATTCCGATACGTTTGCTGTCAATTTCCGGCTGAGTGGCAAGCCATTCACCAGCCGCTTTAACATCCAGATATTCTGAAGCGCCTAAAGCTCCTGCATTTACGGCTTTTTGGAAATTATATCCATAACCAATGCCCAGCCTGTAATTTACAGACAGAACTGTAAATCCTAAGCTCGTCAGATATTGGTTCAACGCATAATCTATAGCGTAATAATCCATAAAATGCCAACCAACCAACATTTGACGCTGTGGGCCACCATGAACATAAACTATTGCCGGACGTTTAAGGGATGAAGATTGTTTAGGCTTAAACAATTGTCCATAAACTGTTTGACCATCAGCAGCTTTAAAGCTTATATGACTTGGTGTAACTAGTTGATTATAAGGAAATTCTGCCGGGATCAAATCTTCCGAAAGAAGTTTAGCTTTACTACTATTGAAACCCATTACTGTAGGCAATAATGGTCTTTGGGCTGTAGAGCTTAAAAATGCGATGTTTGACATGTCACCAGTGATCACTGGATAGGCTTCAATTCCGGTTCCTTTAGTAAGAATTTCCATGTCAGCTTTGTCTACTGAAACTCTTGCAATATGCCTGCGATCAATATCTGCTTTTTCCTTACCTGTATTTGCTGAAAATACAAGCCATTTCCCATCTCCGCTAAGTTTGATATGTTCAACCATGAAATTTCCTGGAGTAAGTAATAATTCTGGTCCACCCGCCGATTTTATTGAATAAAGATGCGGCCATCCATCTTGGTAGGAAACAAATGCGATCCGCTCAGAAGCTGCCCAATGTAAATTAGTTCCACCTTCAGTGGATGGAAATGAGCCTTCCAATGTTTCAGGGGCTTTCCATACCGATCTGCCTTGTCCATTTGAGATATCCACTGTCCAGATTGCCCATGGCTGATGCTTTCTTGCAAATATGGAATCTGTTTCACCTCCTGTACCTGGAGTTCTTATAAATGCGACTTTTTGACCATCTGGCGACCATCTTGGTGAAGCATCTTTTGAAAATGAAGGTAACAACCAGTTTATTGGTGTTTTTTCATCGGTATATACACCAATAAATGAATGATCACCCCTCGATGAAACAAATGCCAGCTTGCTTCCATCAGGCGACCAAACAGCAGAGCCATTTGATCCTCTTGAATTAAACAAGGGTTTTGCCGGTGTTGTTCCGTTTATAACTATTGACCAGATTTGCCCACCTTTAGTAAAAAGTACTCTGTCACTATTGGGTGAAATAACAGGATTGTCAGCTTCTGCAAGTATTATTGGCTGTGCGCCC
>JBIIWE010000528.1:0-3155 GCA_044339075.1 Daejeonella sp.
TTGGGTCACTTGGCTGAGTAACCTGAATAGTTACTGAAGCATTATTTAATGCATATTTTGAACCATCAGAAGCATTCCAAAGGAAAGAAACAGATCCGTTCCAATGCAATGGCGGTTCAAAGGTCAAACCTTTGATATCTGCCTCACCAATTTCCTGATTTGGTATTACAGGATTACCATACAACTTAAGTATTCCCGTTGTTGGTAAGGTCACAATTTTGATTCTAACCAGGGAGTCTGTATCTGTAAATTTCTCTACAAAGTTTGCCAATGTAAAGGGAATAGGTAAAGCATTATTCCCTGATTTTGAAAAACTGGTCAATACAGGTGGAAGGTTAAGCAATGGAATATTTAAAGTTACCGTTACTGTATTTCCATCAAGAAACCCATCATTTGCTTTATAGGTAAAGCTATCTAAAATTGCCGCATTGCCATTATGTACATAGGTAAATGACCCGTTTGAGTTCAGTATTAATGATCCATTTGCGGGGTCAGTAACCTTGATGGCAGTTAATGGATGTCCATCCGGATCCTTATCATTTATAAGCACTCCAGGAAGAGCAACTGTCAAAGAAGCCCCTCTGATCACAGTGTAGGAATCAGCTACCGAAATTGGTGCAGTTCCCATCTCCTGGATTGTAATATTAACATTCTTACTTGTTGACGGAAGCCCGCCGGTACATGTAGCACTATAAATAAAGCTTAAAGTTCCAACAAGATTAGTTAGTGGAGTATAAGTGATCTTTTCCAAATCTGCGGCAGGAACTTCTTGTCCCGCAGTGATGTTCACACCATTCAATTTCAAGGTTCCTGTTGGAGGAAGAGAAACTATTTTTACTTTTTGTATAGTATGGAGGATATCGACAAATTTTTCAGAAAAGTTCAAAAGGGTAAAATGAATATCCTGGTTTTTAAACCCGGATCTATTAATATCGGTAATAACAGGTGCAATACCGGGAGTGGCAAGGGTTATTGTCACAGTTACTGTATTCCCATCAACAGTTCCATCATTCACTTTATAGGCAAAACTATCTGAAATTGAGCTTCCATTGTCATGAACATAGGTAAATGATCCATTACTGTTTAGTACCAGTATCCCATTAGTTGGATTACTAACTTTGATTGCTGTAAGTGTGTTATTATCAGCATCTGTATCATTAAAAAGAACTCCGGGAGTTGTAATAGTTAGTGTGGAGCCCTTAGTTGTTACATAACTATCTGCAACTGCAATCGGAGCAGCGTTTGGACGTACAATATTAAGTGTTACTACAACCGTATTTCCATCTACAATTCCATCATTCACCTTATATGTAAAGCTATCTGAAGTTGCAGTACCCCCATGATGCAGGTAGGTGAATGAACCATTACTATTAAAGGTCAGCGTTCCCTGAGCAGGATTTGTGACCTTTATAGCGGTCATTGGATTGTTATTAACATCGGTATCATTACCCAAAACACCAGGAGCAGAAATTGTTGTCAGTGTATTATACGATACATTATAACTGTCTATCAGTGCAAGGGGTGCAGAGTTTGCTGCAGCAGCGATAGTAATGCTTACTGTTACTGTATTACCATCAACTATGCCATCATTAACTTTATAAGTAAAGCTATCTGAAGTTGCGGTACCCCCATTATGAACATATGTAAAGGAACCGTTTGAATTCAAGGATAGTGTACCATGTGTAGGATCCGATAGTTTAATTGCAGTTAAGGTATTGCCTTCGGTATCGGTATCATTAATTAGTACTCCGTTACCCCCAACAGTAATTGTAGCGCCTTTGGTTACTGTATAAGTATCAGCTACTGCAACAGGAGGGGTATTCACAGTGACCGCTATAGTGACTGTAACGATATTCCCGTCCGCTGTTCCATCGTTTGCTTTGTATGTAAAGCTATCTGATGTAGATGTACCATTATTATGCACATACGTAAATGATCCATTACTATTGAATGTCAATGTACCATTTGCTGGATTTGATACAATAATAGCGGTAAGCGAATTACTGTTTGCATCGGTGTCGTTTGAAAGCACACCTGGACTTACAACAGTAAGGGTTGCACCCTTTATTACCGTGTAGCTATCTGCTACTGTAACAGGCGGAGTATTTGATGGCCCGGCACTAACTGTTATCGTCTTGGTAACTGCTGTAGAACAACCTCCGCTGGTAACAGTATAGGTAATTGTAGCTGAACCTGCTGCAACCCCGGTTACCAAACCTGATGAATTTACTGTTGCAATAGCAGTATTACTGCTGCTCCAGGTTCCTCCAGTTGTAACATTAGCAAACTGACTAGTTGATGCGATAGTTACAGTACCTGTACCCGTAATTGCAGCAACTACTGGGAAGGCATTAATCACCAGAGTAGAAGTGGCAACAGCTGTACATCCCCCACTGGTAAATGTATACGTAACAGTATAAGTACCGGCAGTACTGTTTGCAAGATTAACTGCTCCGGTTATGGCATCAATTATTAGACCGGTTGTTGATGAATAAGTACCTCCTGATGTGCCTGTTTGGGTAACACTTGCTATGCCTGAAGGGCAATATGGACTTCCAGCATAACTGATCGAGGCCGTAGGGGCTACTGTACCACTAACTGCAGACGATGTTACAGGAAGACTAGGACAAGAACTTGCATCTGTTGCAACCACACTCCAAGTGCCATTCGTTGCATTGGCTGCATAAGCAACGGTAATTGAGCTTGTACCACCAGTAGTAAATGTAGCACCTGTACCGCTATAGGTCCAGTTGTAAGATGTTGATGCTACTAATGGCACACTGTAAACATAGCCACCTGTACCAAAACAAATAGCCGCTACAGGTGAAGTTATTGGGCCGGGCTGAGGTGTTGTCGTTACGGTAACAGCATAAGTACGAGGCAAACTTGTACAAGCGGATGCAGTATTAACAGCTACCACACTCCAGGTACCGCTAGTAGCGGATGAAGAATAAGAAACAGTAATTGAATTTGTAACTGCACCAGAAGTTATCGTAGCACCTGCACCGCTATAAGTCCAGGTATAGGTATGACCATTTTCAGCAGTAACAGAATAGGTAATTCCGGTTGCACCAGGGCAAACGGAATTGCTGCCGTTGACGTTGCTGGGGGTACTTGGTAATGGATTGATTGTTACTGCAGTGCCATTGCTGGCT
>JBIIWE010000417.1:0-3145 GCA_044339075.1 Daejeonella sp.
AATTTCCATGCTGCTGTCGATATTGAATGATCGCATTCATCTGTTTATAGGTTAGGTAGGGATGTTTTTTAAACTGATCAAAGCCTGCAACGTTAAGGTATATCTTTTTAATAAGTCCGGAGTTAACAGAAAACTTATCTTGAATCTGTGAATATTTAAGGGAGTCTATGCCATAAACTTCTTTTAGTTGCTCTTTTGTATAAAATCCACCCAAGCGATCCCTGAATCGAATAATTCTGGAAGCAAAGGCTGGGCCGATACCCCGCACGGTTAATAGCGATAATGAATCAGCCGAATTTAGCTCAATAAGTGGTGCGGGAATTCGATCATTGGAGCTTGCAGACTTTGACAACTTTTCATCCTTAACAGATTTATTGGAAGTATAAGTTGAAGTAATACGGATATAAGGTTCCACTGAAGCATACTGATCTTCTGGAATTGAATAAATTCTTTTCAGATCTTCTTTCTTGTAGAATTTACCTCCTTTAGATAAATAATTACGAATAACCCTGATCTGCTTTATTGAAAAACCCAATCTTTTCCATTCCTTTTCGCCGATACTATTCGGATCAAATGCAAAATACTCTGCCTTTCCAGCTTCTTTTTTAATCTTTGAATTCAAAACCCTAATCTCTGAATTTTTAAAATTAGCTGCTTCAAGCTTAAATTTTTCAAGATCATAAACCTGCTGTTTGCTAAGCTTACGATAAAACCATGGGCTTGCCAGAACGATAAGAATAAGCAGAAAAAGAAAGAATATGCCATTCAACTCTTTTTTTGAAAAATTAAAAAATGATCGTAAAGAATTCATGAAACTCCTAATTGTTTTAAATATATGTGCAACAATAAAAAAACAGCTGTTCTTTGGAATACCGCGTAGAAAAATAACGGCACTGGGAGAATCTTTATAGATACAGATTTAACATAAAGATAACAGTAAATTGTCGAATTTTGTAGGGGATTTAGCATAAATTAATTAAGTATAAATCATGAAGATCATTACCAAAGCAGAATTTGAAAAAGCGAGTAAAATTGACAAATTTCATATGCCCGGACTGGCTTCATTGCTGATGGAGATCATGAAGATTAATGAAGTAAATGAGGTGTTTAAAAAAGCAGAGCATTTACGAGGTGAAGCATTTATTGATAAAGTATTACAAATTATAGGAATTACCATCGACTTTAAGGAATCAGAATTAAGGAATTTCCCAAAAAAAGGAGCTTTTTTTGCTATTGCCAACCATCCCTATGGGGGGATTGAAGGTTTGATACTATTAAAGATTATGTGCCTTGTTAGACCAGATTCAAAACTAATGGCCAATTTCCTGCTTAAAAAGATACCAAATCTTTCTGACTACCTTATTGCGGTTAATCCTTTTGAAAATGTAGAAAACTCTTCAAGCATCAGCGGAATAAAAAGTACTATCGTACAGCTTAAGTCCGGTATTCCAATCGGCATATTCCCTGCCGGCGAAGTTTCAACCTACAGAACAAAGATGCAGAAAATAACAGACAAGCCCTGGCATCCGGTAGTTGGTAAGCTAATCGAAAGAGCGGACGTGCCAGTAGTCCCAATCTATTTCCATGGCAATAATGGTTTGATATTCAACCTGCTTGGTATGATTCATCCCTCCTTAAGAACAGCAAAACTACCATCCGAACTATTCAATAAACAAGGCTATATAATCAGACTAAGAATTGGCAAACCGATCAAACCTTCTGAACTTCCATTCCATCATAATCCCAACAAGTTATTAGATTATCTAAGAGCCAAAACCTATGCATTAGGAGCCGGACTAGATAATGAAAAAAAAATATTCAATCCGCGTAATATTTTTAAAATCAGGAAAAAATCTCAGGAAATTGTTGCACCAATTTCAATTGAATATCTGGAAAAGGAAATTGCTAATCTTTCCAGCTACATAGTCTGTACAGAGAGAAATTATGAAGTTTACATTTGCTCATCAACAGTAATCCCAAATATATTGAAAGAGATTGGCCGACTGAGGGAGATCACTTTTCGTGAGATTGGAGAGGGCACCAATAAACAGACTGACCTGGATGAATACGATATCAACTATTATCATTTATTCATTTGGGATAAGGAATCGAAAATGATCGTTGGTGCTTATCGAATTGGAAAAGGAGACGAGATCTTCTACAGCACGGGGAAAAGGGGCTTTTACTTGAATGAATTATTTAAGATCCAAAAACAATTTTATCCAGTACTCATGAAAAGCCTGGAGCTTGGACGTTCCTGGGTAAGAAAGGAATATCAGCTAAAGCCACTACCACTTTTCCTACTATGGAAAGGGATATTACAATTCCTATCAAAAAATTCAGAATATCGTTACCTGATAGGACCTGTCAGTATCAGCAATAGGTTTACAAAACTATCTAAATCACTAATTGTAGAATTTATCAGGAATAACAATTTCGATCATGTATTTGCCCAATTTGTTAAACCCAGAAAGAATTTCAAAGTTGATTTTTCAAAAATAGATAAAGATCTGCTAACAGAAGCTGGCCAAACCTTGAAGGATCTTGATTCTCTGATTTCGGACATTGAAATTACTAATATGAGGATACCGGTCCTATTAAGGCAATATCTGGCCTTGAATGCAAAGATCATCAGTTTTAACATTGATCCTAAATTCTCAGACTGTTTGGATGGATTTCTAATACTTGATATTGAAACTATTCCAATGGAAATGCTCAAAAAATTAGGAAAAAATATCCAGGATTAAATTAATAATGTTACCTTAACATAATTTTAATGTTAATTTAATGTTAAGTAATTAAAAATTGAGATCCCGGATTGCCATTTTCAGTATAAAATTGTCAATGATATTAACATTTTGTTTATCAAGTGGCAATGCTTTTGCTGACAATTTCAGCATTGAATTTTATAATGGAACCTTCAATTTTGAGTTAAATGAAACTTCTAAAATTTCTTTTACTGAAGAGCTTACTCCTGAATCAATTTCAAATTTCTACAATAAACTAAACCAAAGCGATCATCGCTCACTACTGAACTCGCTTTTAGCCTATAAAGAAACACACCAGTTAAATGATTGGATATACTATCAATTAATACGAAAAACTGCCCAGCAGATAAGTCCGAAAGCAGAAAATTACCATCGTT
>JBIIWE010000027.1:0-10865 GCA_044339075.1 Daejeonella sp.
ATTACTAGAATTTCATGGATATCATCGTGTAAATATTTCTTCCCGGACGAAGCATTCTGCCCCAGTCAAGGTGCTCATAATAAGCTTTGTCCAGCAGGTTTTCGGCGCCTGCCGAAAAATCCAGATTGTATTTTTGAATCCTGAATGAATAGGTACCTCTTAGGTTTTGAATGGAATAGGCCGGACTAGCTTTTTCGCCAAATTCAGTATTGATTCTGTTCTGGGCTGAAGAAATTTCGTTTTCTGCCTGGATTAGGAATGAACCATGTGCAAACCGAAGACTGCTGACTGATTTAAATGGTGAAATAAGAGGTAATGGAGTTTTATTATTGTCATTCGCATAAACCCATTTGAAGGTATTGTTTAGCGTAAGGTGTCTGTTGGCAAACTGATAATTCAGACTGCTTTCGGCTCCGCTTATGGTGGCGGATTGAATATTTTGGTACGCTCTTACACCACTTGCACCAATGGTCATTACACTTAGGCCTGTAATGGTTCTTCCAATAATGTAATTTTGCAGATAAGTACTAAAACCGCTTAGCTTAAACGAGAAGTTGTTTTCTGAAAAAAGCAGGTTTAATTCAGCATTAACTGCCTTTTCGTTTTTCAAATTCGGGTTCCCTAAATAATCATGATTATCCATTCTGTTAAACAGGTAAAAGCCATATCGTTCTGAGGTAGTAGGTAATCTTTCGTTATAGCCTGCACTGGCATAAAGTGTAAACCGCTGACCAAGATATCTGGTGTACCCTGCATTGATATTTTTCAAAATACCGTTTGATGGTTTTGAAACATCATATCCTAATACTGCAAATTGGTCAATACCCATTTTATCAGTTATTTTGGAAAAAGCAGCATCTATTCTCACTTTAATATCAAATCTGCTTTTATCATTAATTGAAATCAGATCCTGTAAGTATAAGCCTGCAACTGTCTGGTGGTTCTCAGGCCATGTTAGCATGTACATTGCTGCACTATTTGCAGGATACATGGTCATGTCTGCTTTTACCCTGTTATGGTAGGTGTCGAGTTTTAAGTTAATCGAATGTTTTCCAAGATTGCCGAATTGTGTCTGAACAAACGCGCCCTGGGTATTGCTTTGTCCCGGCATATCCATGTGAATCGGAACAAAGGGTCGTCTGGTATCATCCATTGCATGTCTGATGCTATTAGCATAAGCTTTTACCTCCAGATTCTTTAAGAATTTTTCGGGAGTACTTAACTGGTAAGTAAGGGCAGTAATTCTTGCCCGTGCAAAACCAACATCCATGGGAAGTGCTGGATAGCCGATGTTCCAGCCATCATCTAACAAAAGATCTGCTTTTATAATGCTTTTTTTATTGATTCTATATTTTCCTGAAATGCTTGCATTGGTCTTTTCATATTGTGAAAAGTCAACCAGTTGCTTGGATCCATTACGGTAGTTTCCTGCCTTTCTGTATACCCCACTGGCCCTCATTGCCCATTTTTCTGTGCTGTAATCGAAGGCTAGGATATTCTGGATCGCTCTTGCCGCTGAATAATAGCCCGAAGCAATAGTTCCGGTTAGTTTTTTATCAGCATTTAGCTCTGCTTCCGCTAGTTTCAAGTTAAGGGTTCCTCCAATTGAGGAACCCATAGCCATGCCATCACCAGCATATTTAATATCAATACTTTTCAGGTTTACAGGTTCTGTATAGATGGTTGCCGGATCCATTTTATCGGTACATGCACCGAAAAATTTCATTCCGTCAATCACAATATTGACCTGCCCTGCACTGAATGCCCTTAAAACCGGCTCCATCCCAATGGACCCCCGGCGGATCAGGCTTACGCCCTCAATTCTGGAAAGTATATCTTCAGTGCTTGAGAGACTAGATGACTGATAAAAGGCTGAGCCAGGATGTTTGCTTTGTGAATAGCCCTGAATATAAACCTCTTTCAATTCCAGTCTCTTAAAGATAGTATCCTTTAACTGTTGTGTAAAAGCAGAAGTGCCCGTAAGTATAATACCATTTATTAACAGAAATGCTTTAAATAAGCTTTTCATCGTTTTAGAATAATAGGTCAAAAAATGTAGAGCTGGTTTTCCCGTCTTTATTAAGTACAAGATTTATTCTCCAGTCGCCTGTCATTGTAAAATTCACTTTCCCTTTATAATGTCCATTTTTAATGTGTAAAGGGTTGATATTGTTTGGTGAACCATGTCCCATACTTGGCATTTCTGGTGTCATGACAATGGTATAGCTATCGTCAGCCGGAAAGGTCATCATATCCTGCTTGCGGTGAATACTGATCTCAAAATCATTCACTCCAACCTTAGGCTTTAATGGAAAAATATAGGCTATCGTTAGTTTAGTGCCATCTGCTGCTGTAATATTCTTGACCCGCTCCGGGTTTGATTGTTTCACAGTAATGGGCATATCTGCCAATCCAAATTTGCTTTGACCTTCTTTTTTTACCATGATCTTCATCCTCCATATCCCATCTGTTCCATTACTAGGCATAGTAAAAACAGCAGAACATGGGAAAAGAGTGTTGATTGCAGTGATGCTTTCCGGACTTTCCATTGGTGCGGAATGGTTCATTTTCATTCCATTCATGTTCATTTCCATCATTGGCATGATCTGAACAGTAGCAGTACTTATTGATTTGTTTGTAACGGAGTCGTAAAGTGCAATAAATAAATTTTGATGACCTGTGCTAAGTGCAGTGTTTGACCACAATTCAACCTTAGCGGCTGAACCTATCGCATAGGTCTCTGAAATTTTCAGGAGTAAACTTTTTGGATCTTCAATTTCAATATTATCATCTTTTTGGCAGGATGATATAGTTATTGCTGTCAACGCAATAATAAACAGATATATTTTTTTCATGATCTTTCAAATAAATATTGGGTGCAGTTAAATCCTGCAGATAGTTCGAAACTATCGCATACAGGATGCAGCATGCATAGTTCAGAGCATTTTTCTTGCCTGATTTATAATAAAATGGGTTATAATACTGATGTCAGTTTTTGCTGATTCAGGAAAAGGAAGGGGGATGGAATATTGCTTTACTTAAAGAGAGGGAATACAAGTCTTTAAGATAACCTGGTAATAGGGTTATTTCGCTATACTTAATGCTTTCCTGGCTATATGAATTGCTGATAAATACGGGTAATTCTGTTTGTTTCAACAGGCCTTTTGTTTGTTTTTCAGCCTCATCTGCTTTGCCCAGTTTCTTTTTGAGATAACATTTTCCGTTACACTTTAATTCTGGTTTGTCTTTATTCTCACAAAGTTCGGTGATGATGTATTCGATATTTATGTTGTAGTAAGCGATAAGGCCCAGCTTGCTAAGGCATTGAAACCCAAGGGCCATTATTAATAACAAACTAATTATTCTGTTCATTCTGTCTTTACAACTCGCTAATCGGCTGTAAACTTACAAAATGCAAACTTAGTTAAAGTGATTCTGGTTAGATAAAAAGATGATTGCTGTCATTTTAACTGTAAACAGAATGTTAAAGAACCAGTTATGATTTTTCCATCGCATCTACTTCTTTCGATCCTGATGTCAGGGCTTATTCAGCGAATAATATTTTTCTATTTTACAATTATTAAAATAATGAAATTTAAACTCTTACAATGAGATTTCGAAAAATGTAGAGACTGTTTTCCCGTTTTTATTCAGATTAAGGTTTATTCTCCAAATTCCATTTTTTGTTAAATCAACTCTTCCCCTGTAAAGTCCATTGGTGTCATAAAACGGGTTTGCATTATTGGTAGAAATCTCCTTAGTAGCAGGCATTTCTGTTGTCATATAAATACTATAGCTGTTGTCGACTTCAAATGTCATTGGGGTTGACATATGATAGAGGCAAATTTCAAAATTATTTATGCCTACACTAGGTTTTAATGGAGAAATGTAAGCTATTATAAGTTTGCTGCCGTCTGATGCTATTATAGTTTTTACCCTTTCGTAAACGGATTGCTTAACATTTATTGGCATTTTCACTTCAGTAAACTGGTTTTGCCCTATTTTTTTTAGCCTAATTGTTATACTCCATTGTACAAGGTCTCCATAAGTTGGTTTAGTGAAAACAGCAGCACATTTGAAAAGAGTTTCAGTAGCGTCAAAGCTTTGGGGGTTTTCAATCGGGGCTGATGAACTTTCTATGGTGTTATTGATTTTTTCACTAACTATTGGTAAGATCTCTACAATTGATCTTGTAATGGGATTTTCTGTTATGGAATCATAAAGAGCTACAGAAAATTTTTGATATCCAGTACTTATTTCTGAATCGGACCATAATTCAACTTTGGTGGCTGAGCCTATTGCATAAGCTTCTGAGATCTTAATGAGAGATATTTTAGTTGTATTGATCCCAGTTATTGGATTAATTGGTTCTTTTTTGCAAGTAGTTAATAATGATAATGCAATAGTACATGCATACACATATATTTTTTTGAGAGGCATTTTTGTTTTTGTTTGTACTCTTGCGAGTTATTTTTAAGCTTTTAATTATCAAGTGTTTAACTTGATGAATTCGAATGGTTTCATAGGCCCTGAATTTGTTAAAGCAAAAAAATCGTATTTTTTTAGTTCATCAGTCTCCTTTTTTTTGGGTTCAAATAATTATTAATGTATTTTTTGTAAAATAATTTTAGTCAATTAAGAGCATGGAATTAATCATATAATTAATATGCTTTTCGCCATTTTATCTGATTAATAGTTGTGAAAAAAAACTGTTGTGTGTGATGTGATTCCCGGTTATTTGTATCTATTGGTTATTTGCAATCACTAACTTTAGGAATGATATTTTAAATAATTTTTTTCACAATAAACTATAAGAAATAACACATAAAAATAGTTGCTATTCTAAAATATCCTGTAACCTCACAAGAGTTACAGAATTTGCGAAATTGCCTCTGTTTACTTAATTTTTAGGTCTATAGACATTTATTAATTAAAATGGCATTAATGTTAAGCCTATAGCCTTCAGCTATTTGCAATTAATGACTGATTTTTTAATTAAAATTCTAAATTGAAATGTGTGAAATTGCTATTCCTTTACGCAATTCATAAGATTGATTTTGGTCTAAAAATTTTAATCAACTGTTTGATAATCAGTTAAAATAATCTTTAAATCGAAGCTGGTTTTTGAGGTTGGAATGAGATGGAATTGCAGTCTTAAAGTGTTCTGAATACAAATCCTTGATCACTTAATTTTTCAAGAACAACCGGCAGACTATGCTCAAGTCGGTCAAAAGCTTTTATGCTATCGTGAAAAACAATAATTGATCCATTTCTGCTATTTTTTAACACATTGCTGATACAAGTCTGAGTACTGATCGTTTGATCAAAGTCCCCACTCAGGACATCCCACATTACTATTTCGGTTTCTGGAATTTGCTCCTTGATCGCAGAAATTTGTGATTTTTTAATTCGACCATAAGGAGGTCTGAACAGTTTGCTTCCTGTAAGTTCCGAGCATTTTTTGATATTATTTAAATAGTCGTCATTGCCCGTATTCCAGCCTTTAAGGTGATTGTATGTATGATTTCCGATCATATGTCCTTCTGAAATCACATCTGCATAAATCTCCGGGTATTTATCAATATTCTCGCCAATGCAGAAGAATGTTGCCTTTACATTAAATTTTTTAAGCGTATTTAATACATAAGGTGTAACAACTGGTATAGGTCCGTCGTCAAAAGTGAGATAAATGCTTTTCTCTTTTCTGTTTTTATGCCAGGTTAATGTATGGTAGAACCACTGCAACCAAAAAGGAGAATTTGTCAGATACAAAGGCTTAATTTTTATTTATCACGAAGATAAATATGTTAGCTAATTAATTGGAAGTATTTTTACTTGGATTTATAATCGAATCAATTTTGTTTAACACGATATGAAACATATTAAACGTCAGTACTTTTTTAGATATACACTTTATTCTCTTTTACTAATCGCTTTTTCTGTAAGATCCCTTTCTGCACAGGAGCGCATTACTTTAAAACGTGCAACAGAGCTTGTGATCGAAAATAATCTTCAGATCAAACAATCTCAGTTTTCTGAGGCAATCTCTGAAGAAAATCTTCAGCAATCAAAACTGGCCTTATATCCAACGCTAAATGCCAATACCGGTTTGAACTTTAATTTTGGTAGAAGCATTGATCCTTTGACAAATCAGTTTGTTAATCAGGCAATTACTTCTACTAGTGGAAATGTATCATCTGGTACTGCTTTATTTCAGGGCTTTCAAAAAATTAACCAGATTTCACAGAATAAATTACAGCTTGATGCGGATAAGAGTAATACCCAGAAAATCAAGAATGACCTAATTTTGGCTGTAGTTACGAATTACCTGTCGGTATTAAATGCACAGGATCTTTTGCTTGCTTCAAAGCAGCAATTGGCTATTTCTAATCAGCAGCTTGATATTGAGCAAAAGTTTTTCAACGTAGGTAATAAAACACTTGCAGATCTTGCACAAGCCAGGTCGCAGGTTGCTACTGCAGAGTTAAATGTTACGAATGCTCAGAATCAGGTTGACCTGTCATTTCTTAATCTTGCCCAGCTATTGGAACTTGACCCATCTTCAGTATTTGAAGTTGAGAAACCAAAGATTGAAGATATGTCAAAGGTTAACTCTGCCTATACTGCGGTTGATGTTTTTAAATCTGCATCTTCCAGTTTTCCCGATATACGTTTAGCTGAATTGAGAAAGCAGGCATCAGAAAAGGGGATAGAAATTGCAAGAGGAAATTACTTTCCTTCATTGAATCTACAAAGTGGTTTTGGAACCAGGTATTCCAATGGATCATTTGGAAACACCACATTTGGTACACAAATAAAGGATAACTTTAATCAGTTTATAGGTTTTGGATTAAGTATCCCTATTTTCAATGGATTGGCAGCTCGTTCATCTGTCAGAAGAGCGAAGATAAATTTCCAGAATTCAGTGATCAATGAGCAGCTTGCAAAAAACAACCTTAATAAGGTAATTAACCAGGCAGTTTACGATTTAAGAGCCTCTGAAAAGCGTTATTATTCTACTCAAACAGCCTTTCAGTCTTCAAAAGAGGCTTTTAATGTAATTGAGCAACGTTATTCAGTAGGATTGGTAAATTCTTTGGATTATAATCAGGCTCAAACAAACCTAAACAAAGCGCAATTCGACCAGATACAGGCTCAATATGATTTTATATTCAGAAGTAAAGTAATTGATTTTTATCTGGGTAACCCTATAACCTTTTAATTAAAACCCCTTTTTCCTTATAATTGAAACATGGCAAAGAAAAATAATACATTAAAATATGTGCTCATTGGAGCAGGAATACTTGTAGTTGTAGCAGTTGCGGGGAATAAACTCGGCTGGTTTGGTAAAAGTGACGTGACTAAGGTAGCTGTTGAAAAAGTGGGTAAGCGTACAATCATAGAAACGGTTTCGGCAAGTGGTAAGGTTCAACCTGAAATAGAAGTGAAACTAAGTGCTGAGGTATCTGGAGAGGTTGTTGAATTACTTGTGAAAGAGGGTGATGTGGTTAAGAAAGGGCAGCTATTATGTAAGGTTCGCCCGGATGTTCTGAAGTCAGGTTATGATCGTGCAGTTGCTTCATTAAATAGCCAGAAGGCATCTCTAGCAAGTACGCAACAGCAGTTAAAGCAGGTAGAGGCTAATTTTGCTAATACCACTGCCAAGTACAAACGTAATCAGGAACTTTTCGCTAAAAAAGTGATATCTGCAGCTGAGTTTGATGCAGTTAAAGCCGAGTATGAAGGCTCAAAAGCAAGCCTTGAATCAACTCGTCAGAATGTTATAGCTTCAAGATTTGGTGTAGAGCAGTCTGATGCAGTAGTAAAAGAAGCTGGTGCAAACTTAGCCAAGACCACTATCAATGCTCCTGTTGATGGAGTTATATCCAAATTATCTATTGAATTGGGAGATCGTATCCTTGGTACTTCCCAAATGGCGGGTACGGAGATTATGAGAATTTCAAACCTGAGTTCAATGGAAGTGAGTGTAGACGTGAATGAGAGCGATATAAACCGTGTATCAGTTGGAGATTTAGCTGATATTGAGGTTGATGCTTTTCAGAATCAGAAATTTAAAGGAGAAGTTACAGAGATCGCAAGTTCTTCAAGTGTTGTTGGAACATCAACAGATCAGGTTACCAACTTTACAGTAAAGGTTCGGATATTGCCTGAATCTTATGCCAAGCTTGTACGTTCTGATGCTGCAAACCCATCGCCATTCCGTCCGGGATTGTCTGCTACAGTAGATATTCAAACGGAGCAATTTTCTGGAATTGCCGTTCCTATTCAGTCTGTAACTACCCGTGAAAAGAAAAAAGAAGAGAATGAAACTGAAAAGGGAGCTAAACCAGCATCAGCCAAGGATGAAAAGAATAAATTAAAAGATGCCGAACCTGTAAAAGAATATGTATTTGTATATAATGCAGGTAAGGTTAAACAGGTTTTAGTGACCACAGGAATTCAGGATGATACCTATATTTTGATAAAATCAGGATTAAAAGGTGGAGAAGAAGTAATATCTCTTCCATTTACAGCGATTTCTAAAACCTTAAAGGATAGTGCCATGGTTGAAAAAGTAGATAAGGAAAAGCTTTTTGCTAGCGAAAAGAAAGACTAATTTCTAAGAAATACCTAACTTGTCCCGTACCCAACATTATTGGGGACGGGATTTTTATTATGTCGCATATTCAAAAGAAGATCGCAGTTGTTGGAGGAGGTAGTTGGGCTACAGCCATTGTAAAGATATTATCAGATAATCTTATCGATAAGGAAATTTACTGGTGGATGCGTAATAATGATGCAATAGATCATATTCGCCGATACAACCATAATCCGCATTACTTGAGTTCTGTCGAGATAAAGGTGCCGGATGAGAATCTAAGTTCTGATCTGAAATCTATTATTGCAGCATCTGACTTGATCCTTCTCAATGTTCCTGCCGCTTTTCTGAAAGAAACGCTGAGAGATATTAGTTCAGATGATCTGAAAGGAAAAAAGATAATATCGGCCATTAAAGGAATAGTTCCTGATGAAAATTTGATCATCGGTGAATTCATGAATCAGCATTACCATATCCCTTTTAATGATATTATTGTGATCAGCGGTCCCTGCCATGCTGAAGAAGTTGCCCTTGAAAAATTATCATACCTGACAATTGCCTCACAGGATAGTACCCTGGCCGCTCATTTTGCTTCGATGCTCAATACACGATACATTAAAACCAATGTTTCGGATGATATTTACGGTACTGAGTACGCAGCGGTCTTAAAAAATATTTATGCAATTGCCAGCGGAATCTGCCGTGGGATTGGATACGGTGATAATTTCCAGTCGGTTCTCATCTCTAATGCTATTCGTGAGATTGAAAGTTTTGTAAATGCTGTACACCCAATCGATAGGGATATTAAAGAGTCGGCTTATCTTGGCGATTTATTAGTAACTGCTTACTCCCAGTTTAGCCGTAATCGTACTTTTGGTAACATGATAGGGAAGGGCTATACAGTCACTTCTGCTCAGCTTGAGATGAACATGATCGCTGAAGGTTATTACGCAGTTTATTGTCTGCATCAGATCAATAAAACATATAAAGTGCATATGCCTATCTGCAGGGCAGTTTATGCAATTCTTTATGAAAGGCATTCACCCCATATTGAAATGAAACTATTGTCGGAGCAGCTGACTTGAGTTGAGCCGGGTATTGAGTATTGAGTATCAAGAATCAAGAGCCAGGAACCAAGACAAATCTAGGTAGTAGTTAGATAATTTAACTTCATTTCATAGTAGCACCTCAGACCTCTTAAAAGCTAAAAGCAGAAAGGTAAAAGCCGAAAGCTAAAAGCAGAAAGTCAAAAGCTAAAAGCTAAAATCAGAAAGCAAATCGTGCAATTTCACATCTCACATCTCACATCTCATACCTCAGATAACAGACAACTGATAACAGACAACCCAATTATTGGTTCCTTGTTCAAAACAAAAAAAAAGGAGCAAAAACTCAGGTTTTACCCTCGTCCTTACTCCTTGTTCAATAATCTTTGTTCTTCTTAGATGCGTCTGCGTCTTTCTCCGCTTCCGCCTTCACGGCGTCCGCCAGCACTACTGCTACCGCCACGATCTTCACGACGTTTGCCTGAAAAGTCGCGGAAACCACCGCCACCACCGCTACTTCCACCTTCACGACGTCCGCCACCGCTTCCGCCACGGTAACCACCGCTGCTTCCACCTTCACGACGACCACCGCCGCCACTTCCACCGCTTCCGCGGTATGAACCACCACGTTCGCTGCTTCCGCCTTCACGGTCGCCGGCCAATTCTATCCTCACATCTCTGCCCTGGAAATCAACGGATTTAAATCCCTCAATAACCTGATTAACTGCAGATTCTTCAACTTCAAAGAAGGTGAATACACCTTTTAGGTCTATTTTTCCTACGCTTTTTCCGCTGATCTTCGTATTGTTGCAAATAAAGCCCAACATATCTCCACGAGTGAAATCATCAACTGACCCCAGGTTCATGAATAAACGGGTGTAACCCGGACTTGTACTTGACTTGAATGAACGATCTCCGCGTTCTGCACGATCACCTCTTTCTGTACGCTCAAAGCCACGATCATCACTAGAAACGTTTAGATCAGGTGCTTTAGAATAATATTCCAAGAAACGGTTGAATTCAAGAGAAGCAAATCGTTTGATGATGGCTTCTTTATCCAAATCTTTAAATTCATCCATTATACGTGGAATGTATTGTTCGATCTGTTCTTCGTTCACTTCAACATTGTGAACCTTGTGGATCATCGCAAATAATTGCTTTTCGCAAACATCAAATCCAGTTGGAATTTCAGCCTTTGTAAACTGCTTTCCAATGGTACG
>JBIIWE010000420.1:0-3093 GCA_044339075.1 Daejeonella sp.
TCTACCCGAATATCCCAAACTGGAATCAAATTCATACGAATATTTGTTTCATTGCCCTCCATTTCATCTAGATTCCACTTTTGCTTACCGCTGCGCATCCGGAAATTTAAAACTTCAACAGAATCGCTGATACTTTTTGTCAGGGTATATTTTGCAAACTGTCTTTTCACATCTGCTTCAAAAAGACTTGAGGTAGTATCCTGAAGTTTAAAGCTGGTAGCTCCACCCTGTATTCTTAATTCTGCTCTCTTTGCACCGCCATATGGCTCTATAAAATAGCTTGGAACATTTCGTGTTGAATCATTCCAACTATCATCTTTGTCAAATTTGAAGCTCATCCATCCTCTGTCGTTGTTGGGACGAGAACCCTGATATCCGATCAGCGCTAAGGTTACCAATGTAATAACTGCAACCAGGGCGGGAACTACCTTTTTATTTCCAAACCTGCTCAGCAGCATATTGGCACCGATCAGGATAAAGATTACTGGCCAGAAACGCCATACTGAACCCCAGTAAAAGTCAATCACGTTAAAGTTATCAAGCAGGAATATCGATCCTGTGAAAATGAGGATCATTCCCCATACAATTTTTTCGGTTTTCATATTGTCTTATTTGTAGAATCGTCAGTGCTTGGGTTAATTTCTTCGGTGCTTTTATTTTCCGGAGCTTCAGGATTAATAGTCTCAGATTTAGCAGCATCCTGCTTTACTTCGGGCTCGCTAAATGTTGTAAATTGAGTCAGGTCATCTTTCCATTTATCCTTATTTACAGCTCCTGAAAGGGTATAAATTCCCATTCCAATTAATATCAATGGCCATAGATTGTGAAATTCAACCCAATCAGGTATCAAATTAAACTCATTCAGAAGGAAGAATGATCCAAATAGTATAAAAATAGATCCTGCAATTAAACGTCCATTACCATTATCTTTTTTCTTAGGTTTTGAATATGGGATTCCCGGAATTGGATTAATAGGATTTGCCGGGTCATTTACTTTGTAATTTGCGGTAAACTGTCCATAATCAGGCACATAAGATTTTCTTGGAACAGCAATCCAGAGTACTAGGTAAGCCAGCAGACCTGAAGCACCTGCCATAACAGCTACTACAAAAGCGATCCTAACCCAGGTTACATCCACATCAAAGTAATCTGCCAGTCCGGAGCAAACACCAGCGATCATTTTATCCTGTTGGTTGCGTTGAAGTTTCTTTTCCATTTTCTTAAAGTTTAAATATTCAGCTAGTTTTTTTATGATCAATTATTCTTTTTTGTTTGAATTGATAGATCAAAACTAAGATATAAGCCTATTACAGAAAACACCAATTAGGTAGGTTATCCAAAGTTCTCGGTAAAGTCCCATAAAATGTCGGTGAAAAAATCCAAGCTTAAATTTCACCTTTTAAAGGCCTGATTAGTACCTCATCAACATTTGCTCCTGCACTCATTTGCAGGCAATTGATGATACTTCTTGCAACATCTTCTGGAGAAACAAACCTTTCGGATGGCAATGTGGTTCCCGCCCATGAATCTGTCAATGTTGCTCCCGGCAAAATAGCTGTAACCTTTATGCCAAATGGCATTAATGCTTCTCTTAATAATTTAGTCAAGCTTAATAATGCAGCCTTACTTATACTGTATGAGCCTGCGCTGTTCACTGGGTTAACACTTGCAATAGAGCAAATATTAAAAATATGGCCTGCAGACTTTAATTTCATATGCTCTGCAATAAATTTACTTAAATAATGCGGTGCATAAACGTTGACTTTCATATGCCTTTCTAGGGATGACTCTTCTTCCTGCAATAACTCAGATGGAATATATAAACCCGCATTATTCACCAAAATATCTACAGATCCCAGACATTTTAATGAAAAATTTGCAAATTCTTTTACATCAGACATATTTTCCATATCCGCCTTCATCCCATAAAAACTACGTTTGGGATAGGATTCTCTTAATTTACCGAGGTAGGCATCCAGTTCTTTTTGATTTCTCGCACACAAAACAATGTTGAAATTGTTAGCAGCAAGATGCCTAACAATAGCACTGCCTATTCCTTTTGTTGCACCTGTTACAATAGCATTCATAAGTTAAATTTAAGAAAATCAATCGGGGTAATTTAAGGCATAATGCCAATTGATTACCTTTGCTAAATTATTAATCATCTTTGAGCGGATGATAATTTTATATTAATATTGTATAATCGGTAAAAAATAATTATCAAATGATATTTCACCCCCTAGGTAAATATATTTTATTGCTAAAAGCTGTGTTCCGCAGACCTGAAAAATGGAATATTTATCGAAGAGAGATCTTACATGAAATGGTTTCTATTGGAGTAGGCTCTTTAGGGATCATCGCTATTATATCCTTGTTTCTGGGTGCGGTTACAACCGTACAGACTGCATTTCAGCTGGTAAGTGATTTTATTCCAAAATCAGTAATTGGCTTGATCGTTCGTGATTCAGCAATACTAGAACTTAGTCCTACGATATCAGCTATCGTACTTGCTGGAAAGGTAGGATCAAGCATTGCATCACAGATCGGCACCATGCGAGTTACTGAGCAGATTGATGCACTTGAAATTATGGGAATAAATACTCCCGGCTTTTTGATTCTACCAAAGATTATTGCAGCTGTCACAACCATCCCATTACTAGTAATCATTTCTATCGGATTAACTATTACAGGAGGTTATATTGCTGGTACCGCATCCGGAGCGGTAAATGCTCAGGATTTTATTACAGGCATCACAACAGATTTTATCCCCTTTACCTTTACAGTATCCATGATTAAAGCTGTCATGTTCGCATTTATCATTACTTCAGTTTCAGCCTATCAGGGTTTTTATACTGATGGTGGAGCTCTTGAAGTTGGCCGGTC
This sequence comes from Daejeonella sp., assembly GCA_044339075.1. GTDB lineage: Bacteria > Bacteroidota > Bacteroidia > Sphingobacteriales > Sphingobacteriaceae > Daejeonella. The sequence goes on from JBIIWE010000420.1 coordinate 2,884, forward strand.
AAGTACCAAGGCCGTGGTGATCAGTTGTATTGCCATCCTTTTCACTGATTACGTTATCGCACAGTTATTGCTATGATAGAGATCAGGAACATAGATAAAACATTTGGCGAAAATCATGTTTTAAAAGGCATTTCAGCAGAATTTAAAGAAGGAATGTGTAACCTGATCATCGGTGGATCCGGATCAGGAAAAACAACTTTATTGAAATGC
>JBIIWE010000421.1:0-3091 GCA_044339075.1 Daejeonella sp.
AAAAAGGCCTTAATGGAGGTAATTCGTGCTATCTCAGGCCAGGCCGACTACCTTGCTTCGGTCAGACAATACGAACTCCAGAGCGAAACACCAAACCTGTTAGCTATGGCAATAGCTAAAGCTAATGACCCTGTTGGTATTGATGCGGCAAGATTATTACTTGAGCTAAAAGGAGTTGCCCTCTTAAATAAAGTATTCATTAGTAATGATACGGATCGAATAAATGCAATTCTGAACGCAATCGGCAGTGTAGGAAATACAGAATCTGTAGCCATATTGGAGAAAATCAGTCTTCTGAATACAGAGAATATGGTAATACGGCAAAAAGCCGCTGAAATGATTGGGAAAAGCCGAACAGGTGAGGACCGGGCGCTGGAACTTTTGCGTTCAAAAAAAGCTCCTGTAGAACTTATTCCGTATTTTGTAGCTGGACTAAAGGGGAGCAGACGAAAAGCTGTTTCTGATGAATCTTTAACTTTTTTACCGGAAACCATAAAAAATATCAAACAAAAGCAATCCATCACATTGAATGAATTACTTGCTTTAACAGGAAATACAAAAAATGGTGCGGCCGTTTTCAAAAGAAGTTGTAATGTTTGTCATCAGGTTGGTCGGGAAGGTTTTGATGTTGGCCCGAGGCTGACAGAAATTGGCTCAAAATTACCTAAAGAAGGATTATTTGATGCAATTATCAATCCTTCTGCAGGAATTAGCTTTGGATTTGAAACTTGGCAAATCGACATGAAGGATGGATCAAGCCTGATGGGAATTATATCGAGCAGAACCAAAACAGAAATAGAACTTAAATTCCCAGGTGGTATAAATCAGAAAATCTATACCAATAATATTAAAACCATTAAGGTTATGGCCGAATCAATGATGCCTGAAGGCCTGCAGGAAACCATGACAGAACAGGAACTGGCAGATATTATTCAATACATGACCACATTAAAGAAAAAAGAGTGAAAATGAGTAATTTTTAATAATAAACTCAACTTATAACTTAAAACTTATAACTTCTAACTTAAAACTTCTAACTTAAAACTTATAACTTATAAATAAATTCTTCAATTGTTAATTCTTATAAACTACAAAAATGAAATTTGGCATTAATACATTTCTATTCACATCCCCATTCACTAATGAAAGTGTATCCCTTTTTCCAAAGTTTAAAGAATGGGGCTTTGATTCTGTAGAAATCTCTATTGAAGATCCATCACATATTGACCCTCAGGTGATCAGGAAAGCGTTGGATGAAAATGGCCTTAAATGTGGAACTATTTGCGCTGCAATGGGGCCGGGACGTGATCTTAGAGGAACACCTGAAGAACAGCAGATCGGCTTTGATTATTTAAAAAGTATGCTAAGCATGATGCCTGCTCTAGGTTGTGATACCTTGATCGGTCCCCTTTATTCGAGAGTTGGCAGGGCAGAGTTAGTGAGCAAAGAAGATTATGCAGAACAATGGGAAACAGTTGCAAAACATTTAAAAACTTTAGCTGATTATGCTGAGCAATTGAATGTTAAGATGGCCATTGAACCACTTAATCGTTATGAAACTGATTTTATCAATACCTGTGAACAAGGAATGAGAATGGTTAATCAGGTAAATAGTAATGCATTGATGCTTCATCTGGATACTTACCATATGAATATTGAAGAAAAAGATCCTTACCAGGCCATTTTAAATGCAGGCAGTAAATTGGGGCACTTCCATGCCTGTGGTTCTGACCGTGGAACACCGGGAGGTGACCAGATCAATTGGGACAAAATCAGTTCAGCGCTGCATCAGATCAATTATGATGGAGATGTAGTGATTGAATCATTTATTCCGGATATAGAAATGATTGCTAAAGCGGCCTCTATATGGCGACAATTTGAACCTTCACAAGAAGATATTGCGATCAAAGGATTGAGATTTTTAAGATCTAGTTTAAAATAAATATGCCCGAAAGGAAACCCATATTTTTTTTTAAAAGAACTAATTTTTCAATTTTGCGAAATCGGTAGCTTTCTAGTTAATTCGATTTTTTATTCAAAAAAATGCAAGTTTGATTTATCCTTGAATTCTACTCATCTCGAAAAAGATATTCTAGTGATAGAGAGGTTGCATTCTAAAGATTTGAATGCTTTTCCAAAATCTATCAGCTTTACCCAATCGTATTAACAAATCTAAATCTTCAAACAAAACAAATATCGCTTAGGCCGGAATAAATTTAATAGCATTTCAAAGATTGCCGAGATGCCTTAAATTAGATTGCTGAACAAATAGTGTATATCACCCAAATTTATAAAAAAAGCAGGACAGCTCAGGACAGATTGTTTTATTCAATTATATATATATATTCGTTTTCTTATCTAAGAAAAGGTATATGACCTTATTATGAAAAAGCATCTCTAACACCTCACTTCCGTTCTCACATGAAAAATAAATTATTGGTATTAGGTTCACTTGTAATTTTTATGCTTGTTTATAATTGTAGCGTATCTAAAGAGACGAATCTGGTACAAGAACTAAATTTTGGACTATAGCAGAACTTGAAATGAAAATACTTTCTAAATGATAAATCACTTCGAGTCAAAATCCTTTAAAATTTTTTTACCTAAAACCTTTTATAATGGATTCACGTCGTAATTTTTTACAAAAGCTCAGCGCTTCAGTAATTGCTTTAAACATATCCCAATATGGTTTTGCAAGTGCTGGCGATTTTTACAATCGGTCGTATGAAGGCCCCGTTCTTCGGGTTGCAATCATGGGTTTGGGTAGTTATGGTACCCGGGTTGCAGATGCAATGAAAGCCTGTAAAAAGGCTAAATTAGTAGGGCTTATCAGTGGTACACCTTCTAAAATAAAAGACTGGCAGAGTAAGTACAACATTCCCTCGAAAAATTGTTATAACTATGATAATTTCGACCTCATTAAAGACAATCCGGAGATTGATGCGGTATATGTCATCACGCCGAATGCCCTGCATCACGATCAGGTGATACGTGTGGCCAAAGCTGGTAAACATGTTATTTGCGAAAAACCAATGGCCTTGAATGCCAAACAAGGGCAGGAAATGATAGAGGCCTGCAAGAAAGCGAATGT
>JBIIWE010000028.1:0-10799 GCA_044339075.1 Daejeonella sp.
CATCAATGCTTTCTTTACCCTCTCCGATTCATATAGTCGTTCAATTCCTATCGCATAATCTTTAATCCGGAGATCTTCAGGATTAGATTCTTTCACGATATAACTTGCAAATATACGCTTCATAAAAATATCGTCATAGCTCAAGCCTGTTGCATCATTACTTCGATTAACAACCGCTTTGGTAACTAAAAGATGACGGACTTCAGGGAAATAGATCCAGAAAGCAGGCTGCTCATCAAATGCTTGACCTGCTGCAGAAATTCGAACCATTGGTGCAATTCCTACAATTCTTGGCTCAAATACAGAACGCTGCTTATCAAAGATCCAGTCTTCTTTAATACGGAATTTAATAATACTATCCGGATTGAATTCACCAGCTGTAACTACTGTACCAGTCTGATTTCCATCTTTATCGAAAATAGGTACCAAAACACTATCAGCAAACCTTGCCATTGCTTCCTCTGCTTTCAAAACAACAGAAAACTCATCACCATTTACATCATCCTTTGTACTGCTTGCATCATATGCTGTAAGCTCCCCCGCCTGAATTGCATCAGTAAGGATAGTAATCAACCTAGACTTAGGAGATGCGAAGATCGTATTCACCTTATCACGAAGATCAATTTCTCTCCATACACGTTTGCTGAACATCACATCAGATTCTCTTAACCCCGCAAAAGGCGATACTCTGGCATTCAGGACATTTGTCTTCTGATAAAATCCATCAAGCGGCCTTTCAGCTGGTTTAGGCTTTGTGTTATTATTTAAATTCGGAGCCTGTGCACTCAAACGCAGTGTACTAGCTATAAGGATCAAGGCAAAAATTATCTTTTTCATACCAATTAATTTGCTTTAAAGGCCATTGGATCAAGCTGCCTTTGAGTTCCATCGGGACCCACTGCAACAATATCATCAAAAATTACACGAGTTCCAGGAGTTACTGCGGCAATAGCAGCACGCATTTGCGCGCTAAAAGTATTACCAGTGGCTTGCAGCACTACAACGTCTGCACGTGGCCTGGCAATGACCAAACTAAATCTGGTTACATCAAATTTCGCATCAAAATCAAACTGATCAAGGATAGCGAAAATTGAACCTTGTGATTTTATAATAACAGAACTCAGGCTTCCACCTGTTTTACCAGCGAATTTCGCTTTCGGATCAGGGATACGCTTAACACGAAAATCACTTGAACCAATATTTTGAACTTTACCATTAATATTTGCTGAGACATTTACTTTCGCAACAGATCCGGGTAAAGTAACGTTAACCGTATACTTACCATTAGAACCAGAGATAGAACCACCGCTAATTGTTACAGATAAATTCTCTTTAGGAATACCTGGTGCTGATACAGAAACAGGGTTAGGTACACCTACATAAAACACATTCATCTTATCCGGTGAAACAACCACTGACGGTCGGGCAACCTGATATTTTTGTTCCGGAGTAGTATAAGTTTTTATAGAACCATCTGTTTGCTTCACACGAACAGTACCTGTCCAGCTAAAAATACCTTCCTTACCTGTATTAACAGTATAAGTACCTTTACCATCTTTTATTTGAAGTCTGGATCCTCCAACTGTAATATCCGAACTAGATTTTGAATCTGATGCAGTCAGGAAAACTTCAGCTGTATAAGGCTGACCCATAATTAAATAGGATGTAGGAGCAACGGCTACAGCTGAAAACTGATCTAGATTGACAACTGCAATATCCATTTTGCCAAGGATCCGTTTCACAATTTCGGATTCCGCATTCTTGCTATCTGCCTGAATCTTAGCTAATGCAGTAAGCGCTGCTGTGAGAGGAATACCATCGCCGAAATTAGATTGTTCCCAGCTTCTTGATATACCAGAACGGCTTGGGGGATCTTTAGCTTCCAATGAAAAACTGATGCTTTTACGCTCTTTATCGTCAAGAAGTCCGAGTAATTTACTCCGGGTATCGTTTATCTTTTTCTTAAGCACAGAAGCACGGTTTTCATTAATCATTAAGCGAGGAGAAATATCAAGATTATCTCTCTTACTTATATCTCCAGTTGATTCATTGTAACCTCCACCTTCCTGTTCAAAAAGCTTTTTCAACTCTGCTACATAAACCGCTAGCTCATTGGTATAAGAACTGGCCAATTTAGCCTTATCATAAATAGGTTTGGCCCTAGTAGGTTCATCCTTAAGCTTAGTAGCCTCAAATGAAGCATAGGTTGCCTCAACACCACTTTGAACATTTTGGGTTGAAGCATTAAGACTATCCGTTAAATTTTTGAAAGCTTCCAAAATCGAATCACTGACATTCAGCGCTACCAAACCAAGTAAAACAAGGTAAAGTATTCCAATCATTTTCTGCCTTGGGGTTTGTTTACCTCCAGCCATGCAATTTTATTTAAAAATTTAAAGATTAATAATACTAATACACCAATTAAGATCTGCTCGGCTGATTCATTGCTGACAACATATTTCCATAAATAGCATTTAGGGATGATAAGTTCTTAGCTAACTTGCTTACTTCTTCTTTGAACTGTTTAGAATCTTCCATAGACTCATTGAAATTTTGCATGGTCAATGAAAGATTCTGATAAAATTTATTCATCGACTTCAAATGAGCGCTGGAATCTTGCAATTCTAATTCATAAACTGCATTTAAAGCTGAAATATTTTTAGCAAGTGAGTTTACCTGATCGTGGTAAGACCTTGAATCAATATTTGTATCAGCCATTTCTCTTAGGCTGGATGTAGCATTTTCGAACGCTTGATTTAGATTATCAAAACTTCCGGAAGCAGTTTTTACTTTTGAAGCTAGTTCAGTAGTAGCACTTGCAGTATCAGCGATACCTGATATGGCAGATACCTTATCTCCAAATGTGCGTAAACCCATTCCAAGACTTTCGATAAGTTCAGGACCAATTTTAGCTTCTGTCAGCATTTGATCCAGTGCAGCAGTTGAAGATGCTGAGCCAGCTCCGCTTGAGCGGGAACCTTCTCCTTTAAAATCCTCGTCAAGTTCAGGATATACCTTTGTCCAATCTGGATCTACAGGTTCTGACTGAAAACCTAAAACAAAAAATAAAATTGCTTCTGTTATCAAACCTACTGCAATCATATACTCACCACCCTTCCAATGCAGAATTTTGAACATCAGACCAACGATTACAACGGAAGCACCCCAGGAAATTAAGGTGTTAATACCTAGTTTGAATTTTTTCTTTTGAGCCATAATATTATTTACGAATGATAAAAGGGAAATTTAAATTTTAGAGCCTGTCCTTAATGTCACGACCCTGGTATTTTGTGATACAACGGAACCCGATATAAGATTTTGAAGTGTCCTGATATTCAAAGCTGCTTGCTGAATTTTGAAGGAAGTAACCAATGTCTTTCCATGAACCACCACGAATAACCTTACGTTTCAAAACTTCAGGATCATCTGATTTAGCTTCATAGCTGAATGCTGGATTCATGTCATGTGTAAATGTTGATGACGACTCGTCAAATGCAGATGAAGTCCATTCTGCAACATTTCCCGCCATATTATATAAACCATAATCATTTGGATAATAAGCTTTTACATTCACAGTGAATGGTCCACCATCATCAATATAATTACCACGTCCGGGCTTAAAGTTGGCCATCAGGCAACCTTTTGCGTTTCTGATATATGGGCCTCCCCATGGGAAAGTTGTTCCTACTCTGCCACCACGTGCGGCATATTCAAATTCTGCCTCAGTAGGAAGTTCATAATCGGCTCTCTTTGGAAGACGGCGACTATCTTTATAAGCATCATTCAAACGAGTTCTCCAAACTGTGAAAGCACGTGCCTGACGCCAGTTTACACCAACTACAGGATAATTAGCATAAGCAGGATGCGAGAAATAACCCTTAACCATGGGCTCATTCTGTGCATAAGCAAAATCAGACAACCATACTAAAGTATCCGGATAAACTCCGACCGTATCTCTGAGAATGAAGTCAGAACGTTTTGAAGTCAGATTTTTTCTATTATTCGCTGCATCCCTTAACTTCATGATGGCGAAATTATATTTTAGCATCCTTACATCAATTTCATTCCGATCGAAGACCCTGTCTTCTCCCTGATAATACATGGCCTGTAATTTCGGCCCGTTTGCTGATGTACCTCTTCCTTTTTTTCCACCCCAAATGGCACTTCCGTTTCCAACCTTTTTCCAGTTAATATATTTTTTACCTGCGTCATTAGGATCTACCTGGCCTTTTGGCTTAAGATAATACTGATCATCCTGAAGATAAGTGGAAATAGCAATCGAATCACGAACCCAGTTCACAAACTGACGGTATTCTTTATTGCTAATCTCAGTTTCATCCATGTAAAAAGCCTGAACAGTAACCTGCTTGTTCTGTGAAATCTGTGCAAAAGTTATATCCTGATCAGTCTGACCCATAACAAAGGTTCCAGCCGGAATGTAAACCATGCCAAATGGAACCTCATTGTTCTTAAACTTCTTAGTTGCAACGCCAACCAATTCACCATTGGTCCCACCTTTACCACAGCTAGTGCCTATAATGACCAAAGCTGCAAGAGCGATAAAGTATATTTTTCTCATTTTAAACAATTCCAGTTTAGCATTCCCTCAACAAAATAATTTCGAATATAATAAAATTCATAATACTATATACGATAAAACTAATCCATCTGCGTTCAAACACAATATTTCATATAAAAGCAAGCTTAAAACGAAATTAAATGATTATTATAACGACAAAATAAAGCATCTATTTTAGATGCGGTAAAATATTTCGATAATACGTTCAAATTCATCTAAAGGTTGCTGAAATTTCAACTATAAATTTCCCCGAATCCTTCAATGATCTGATTTTTACTTATTAACCTGTTTAATATATTGCTCTAAAGCCATCGTCATACTAGGTGCTTCAGGTGTTGGTGCAGGTATATTCATAACTAATTTATGTTCAAGAACTGCTTTATGTGTGCTCGCTCCAAAGGCAGCAATACGGGTGAAATTTTGTTTAAAGTCAGGAAAGTTGATGAATAGAGAATTGATGCTGCTTGGACTAAAGAATGCAATGACATCATAAAACACCTCTGCAAGATCTGACAGATCACTGCAAACTGTATGGAATAGCACGGCAGTTTTAAAATCATACCCATTATCATTCAGGAATTTTTGAGTTTCTTCAGCTGCAACATCCGAGCATGGGTAAAGAAATTTCTCGGCCGTATGCTTTTTCAGGACCTCTGCAAGGTCGGCAGCAGTTTGTTTACCAAAAAATATCTTCCGCTTCCTATATTGAATATATTTCTGAAGGTAAAGAGCAATCGTTTCTGAAATACAAAAGTATTTCATGTCGGAAGGGACATCAAATCGCAGCTCTTCACAAATTCTGAAAAAATGGTCAACTGCATTTTTGCTGGTAAAAATAACAGCTGTGAAATCTGCCAAATTGATTTTTTCTTTCCTGAATTCTTTTGCAGGAACACCCTCAACATGAATAAAGGACCTGAAGTCAATTTTCAAATTATATTTTTTAGCCAAATCAAAATATGGCGACTTTTCGGAATCCGGCTTTGGTAAGGTAACCAGGATACTTTTTACTTTATTTGGTTTCTCAGTTGAAGGTACTTGCATATTTGTCATGGGGCTTAATACCCAAGTGCTTTAAATAGGATAATTAAAGGACAGAATTCGAGGGCACAAAGATAAATAATTAAATAAACTTTAGGAAACTTGTAATTAGATAAAATATTAGCCCCCGCCCGAAGAAACTGGAAGAGGAAAATTAGAACGAGCATTGCGATTCCAATATAGCTGTAAATAATTGCAAATCGATAGCTTGTTAGGCTAAAAGCAATTACAACAGGCAGGGATAGAATTGCGGCATTGAAATAACTAAGGTATAAAACAGAAACATACTCTCTAACCAAACGTTTCGCATCGAATAGAAATCCCAATATCCGCAAGACAATAATTTTCGTTGTGAACAAGCCAACAACTACAGCTGACAGATAAATAAATAATTCAAAGCCTTCAGCCGGATAAGATATTTCCAGATACTTCCCAGATAAATAAAAATAAAGCCCTGTGATCAAACCAAATAAAAGGTAAAGAAATATAAATGGCCAGGAACTAAATAAAGTATCTTCCTTATTAATCTTACTTAAAGCCTGATTACTATAAAAGGCGAGTACGATGGTGTTTAGCTCTGAAGGAAAGAAGAACCTGATCAACGCAAAAAATAAAACAAGAAATAAAACTACTGCAATGACCCATGTTTCTCTGTAGGGTCTTGGACTACCTGCATCATACCGAACGGATTTCTTCTGAAATTTACCTGCCCAGGTATGGAAATCAAGATTTTCAACTTTGTAGAGTGAAATAAGGCTATCCAAAAAACGATTAGGCCTACCAGGATCAGGCGCCTTTATCCAAACAATAGAAAGAGAATCTTTTATTGCCTTTATTGAATCTATCACGTTTTGCCTCTGCAACGAAGTAACTGAATCCAACTGTAGGTTTGACTCGCGAAAATTCAGCTGACTTACATTTGATCTGCTGCTGTCAACCTGCGCAAAAACAAGTGAATTAATTAAGAATAATATCAGTATTAAACCGAAAAATCGCTTGATCATCCTTAGCTAAAATCCATAAAATCACAAAACTTAATTCGATCAAATTTCCACTTTTTTATTAGTGTTTCCTAAATATCTTTATGAATTCGGAATTTGAGTACCATTACTAGGGTTAAATTGAATAGTATTAAGACTGAAAAAAATCAACACGGCTAATTTGAGTAAAAAGAATTTAATTCTTTAAAATTTAAATTATTTTGAATATTATTCTATTTTTTATAGTTTTAACGAATAATGTATCAAAAAGCTCCTATATCTGATAAAATAGATTTTGAAATCCTAGGCTTAATGCAGGAAAATGCCAGGATATCCAATGCTGATATTGCGCGGGTATTAAATATGGCTCCATCTGCAGTGTTAGAGAGAGTCAAAAAACTGGAACAAAAGAAAATTATACTTCAATACACTACCAGACTGAATCCGGCTGCATTAAATCAAAACCTTATTGCTTTTGTTTACATTCAGGCAAACAAAGGAATAGGGAACAGTGATACTGGCATTGAGCTTGCAAAAATTGCAGAGGTACAGGAAGTCCACCAGATTGCAGGTGATCATTGTTTTCTTGTAAAAATTCGCACTACTGATTCAGCATCTCTTTTAGCAATAATGAGGAACAGCATGAGCAAAATTCCTGATATACTGATCACTAAAACCAGTATTGTTCTTGAAACCACTAAAGAACAACAACAACTTTTAATACCTAAAGAATAGAATGTCTACCTCAGAACCCAAATCCGCTTCCCCATTAATGGTAATTCTTGCATTTGCAATTATTTATCTTGTATGGGGCTCAACCTATTTCTTCATTCAGATGGCAATAAAGGGGTTTCCGCCATTTATGTTGGGTGCCCTTCGTTTTATATTAGCAGGCCTACTCATGGCAGGATGGTGTATTATAAAAGGTGAAAAACTATTTGCTATACGCGGCATCAAACACGCAATTATCAGTGGGATATTACTTCTATTTTTTGGGACCGGAATTATTATCTGGGTGGAACAAAGCATGCCAAGTGCTATGGTTGCCATTACCGTTTCATCAGCGCCTTTATGGTTTGTATTACTTGACAAGCCTAAATGGTCTGAAAATTTCAGAAGTAAATCAATCATTGCCGGAATGCTTATCGGACTGGCAGGTGTGATTTTACTCTTTAGTGAACAAATTTCACAGATCTTTTCAGTGCCGGAAAGTACACCAGTAAAAATGAGCAGCATGGTTCTATTACTTTTCGCAGCCATTTCATGGTCTGGGGGATCTCTATATTCAAAATATAAATCTGCTGAAGGATCGATCATTGTTTCAACAACCTGGCAAATAATGGCCGCAGGAATTGCCTTTATTCCAGGCATTTTCATCCGCGATGAATTCAGCGCATTTCAATGGAGTGAAGTCCCTTCCGATTCATGGTTCGCCCTTGCCTATCTGGTAAGCATGGGCTCTATCGCTGGGTTCAGTGCATATGTATGGCTACTCCAGGTGCGAACTGCCATGCAGGTTAGTACATACGCTTATGTAAACCCTGTTGTAGCCGTGCTTCTTGGAGTATTTTTTGCAAATGAAAAAATTACTGGCATCCAGATCGTGGGACTTATAATCATTCTGGGAAGTGTGTTACTGATCAATATGGCGAGGTATAGAAGAGAAAAAATAGCCGAAAGAGTTAAAAATTCCTAGCTATTACACAATAATTGGCTATGCGGTATTTGTTGTAGATTTGTACCATGGCCGGAATTTATCTCCACATCCCTTTCTGTAAAAAAGCCTGTCACTATTGCGATTTTCATTTTAGCACATCGCCGCAGTACAAAGACCAAATGCTCAAAGCATTAGGTCAAGAAATTGATTTAAGAAAGAATTATTTAGCCGGAGAAACAATAGAAACGATCTATTTTGGTGGAGGTACACCTTCATTACTCAGCGCCGATGAGTTACAAATCCTGATTGGAGCAATAACTGACCTATTTGAAGTTTCTCCTACAGCTGAGATCACCCTGGAAGCAAATCCTGATGATCTGAATCCTCAAAAAGTGAGAGAATTTCGCCAAACCCCGATCAATCGTTTTAGCATTGGTATACAATCATTTTTTGAAGAGGACCTTAAATGGATGAACAGAGCCCATTCCGCTCGTGAAGCCCAAAGCTCCATCAAAAGAGTTCAGGATGCAGGTTTTGAAAATATAACAGCCGATCTGATCTATGGATATCCCCTGCTTAGCAAACCTAAATGGGAACATAATATTCAGCAGCTCATTGAATTACATATCCCTCACATTTCTTCTTATTCCATGACGGTAGAACCTGCAACAGCCTTGTCATCGTTTATTAAAAAAGGCGAGCAAAAACCAATGGATGAAGGCCAGAGCACTGCTCAGTTCCTTATTCTCATGGAACAACTTATAGAAGCGGGTTTCGAACATTACGAAATATCAAACTTCGCAAAGCCGGGTTTGTATTCCAAGCATAATTCAAACTATTGGGAAGGGGTGCCTTATCTGGGAATCGGGCCTTCAGCTCATTCGTTCAATGGTGAAAGCAGGCAATGGAATATTTCAAATAATTCCAAATACATTGACCAGATACAGCTGAAAAAAATACCTGCAGAAATGGAAGTCCTAAGTACTGAAAACCGCATCAATGAATATATAATGACTTCATTACGGACTAGTAAAGGAATGAATTTACAAAGGATCACTGAACAATTCGGCTCAGACTATTCAAACGAAATAAGGGATGGCTTAGAACCTTTCATAGATAAGAACTGGATTAATTTAATGAATCAGATCGTTACATTAACAACAGATGGCAAACTCTTCGCTGACCGTATTGCCTCAGAACTATTTATAAATACTTAAATTCCATGGAGATCAGGAACAAAGTTGTTTGGATAACAGGTGCATCAAGCGGAATAGGTGAAGCACTTACCTATAAACTAAATGAATTGGGTGCTAAACTCATCATCTCATCAAGAAATAGAGAAAACTTATATCTGGTAAAAAACAAGTGCAAAATCAATCCACTGGATGTGCATGTACTTTCTTTGGATCTGGAGGACACAGAATCATTAAAAGATGTGACAGCTTCTGCACTAAAAATTTTTAGCAGAATTGATATTATTATCCATTCTGGAGGAGTGAGCCAGCGTTCACTGGCACTTGAAACCGATCTGAATGTTGCGCAAAGAATCATGAATATCAATTTCTGGGGAACTGTAGCACTTACTCAGAGCATTTTACCATTTATGTTATCCAAAAATGCAGGACATATTGTTATAATCAGTAGCCTGGTTGGGAAATTCGGAACAAAATATCGATCGGCCTATTCAGCTTCAAAACATGCTTTACATGGATATTTCGATTCATTACGCACAGAAATAAACCCTGAAATAAAGATTAGTATCATTTGCCCGGGTTTCATTAAAACCAATGTCACTATCAATGCTTTAACTGCAGACGGATCAAAACAAAATAGTATGGATGATGCTCAGGCCAATGGCATGCCGGCAGATATATGTGCCTTTGAAATAATTAAGGCTATTCAATCAGAAAAAGAAGAAGTCAATATAGGCGGAAAGGAAAAATACGCTGTACTCCTCAAAAGATTTCTGCCAGGCCTGTTTTCAAAAATTGTACGGACAGCCAAAGTTACCTGAACAATTAACTTGAATGATCGGCAATTACCTTCCATTGGCCCTTGATCTTTTTTACAAGCAAGGTAAAATATCCTTTAGGATCATCCTTTCCCCTCTTCAAATGCCAGGCGCCAAGCACAAAAGCATGATCTGCCGATATCATTTTTATCTCTTTAATATCGAAGCTTAAATAACCCATCGCTGATTTGTTAGGGTAACTCTTTTTATAATTATTGAGGGTATTATTCCATCCATATTGAGGACCGCTTTTTCCAACAAAAAGCAATGAATCTGACTGATTATAACCCTGCATATATTCCTTAATATCTCCCTTGTTCCATGCTTGTCTCTGATTTTCCAAAAGTTTATTAATTAAATCCTTCTCACTTTTCTGAGCGCTTACATTAAAAACAGTAAAGAGAAATATAAGAGAAATAAATAGTTTCTTCATGTCTAAAAATAAAGTTTTAAGAGAACATTTATGAAAAATCTGAAAATAGAGCATTCTGGCAAAATCTGCTCAATCCTTTTTTGACACATCCCTAACAT
>JBIIWE010000422.1:0-3080 GCA_044339075.1 Daejeonella sp.
TTTTGCTTCTATTTTGATATCAGTAGATAGTCCGGGAGCAACAGCAATTAACCCAAGCTGGTTTAAATACTATAATATACGTCAAAACCTATTTGGTATAGAACGTTCAGAAAAGAAATAAAAACTTGTTAATTATTAAAGATCAGAGCCCTCCATGAACTCTGATCTTTTTTTATGCCGTAGCTGAATCGATTTTTTCTGCCTGAATTACTTCCTCTGCACTCATATCATCAACAGGATTTTTCCTCCACCAATTTGCCAGGAAGGAACCAGAGATATCCATCCAGGTACCAAAAATTGCAGGATAAAGACCCATAGTGGATGCTCTACCCAGTTCAAAGGCAATACCTGCTGCCATACCTCCATTTTGAAGTCCAACTTCTATTGCAATAGTACGACTATCACGTTTATTTAATTTGAATAATCTTCCTCCCCAATAACCGAGTAAATAACCTGCACCATTATGAATGGCTGCAGCAAGGAATAATAGCAAACCTATATTTAAGAGGCTATCTCTGCCTGCCGCAACTATTACCGCTATGATAATAACATTGGCTGTCATCGCAACTAAAGGCATTGCTGAATTTAGCCAGCTGCTTCGCCTTCCAAATATCCTGTTAAATACAATTCCTAAGATCAATGGAAGGAATATCATTTTACTGATACTGAGCATCATTCCAGGAAGATCAATCGGAATAAATTGTCCAGCAAGTTTTTGCATTAAAATGGGAGTAATAAATGGTGCCATTAAGGTTGCAAAAGAGGTTAAAGTGATTGATAAGGCCAAATTCCCCTTAGATAGAAAATTTAAAATATTGGAAGAAACTCCACAGGGTACACATCCAATCAGAATAACGCCTGCTGCAATTTCAGGTGGAAAATTCATCATCAAAGTCAAACAAAATGCCAGTAAAGGCATGATCGTAAACTGTAAAAATAGTCCTATAAAAACCCCTTTTGGCATTTTCAAAACTCCAATAAAATCTTTTAAACCCATAGCAGTACCCATCCCGAACATGATAAGTTGTATTAGGGGTACAATCAAAACTTCAGTTTTAAAACCGCCAACATCGGTAATATACTGGGGAAAAATCATACTGATTGTTGCTGCAGCAATCACCCATAATGTAAAAGAGAATCCCTTTAAAAATTGATTCCCATTAATTCCCACCAGAAGAAAAATAAAGAAAATAAAGGTCATTGCCTTTGCTTCCATTTCATAACCGAGTTGAACTAATAAGATAACTCCTAAAAGAGTAATTAAGGAAAGCCAAAGTAATGACTGTAGTAGTTTTTGAATTTTCATGTGTTTTTAGGTTGATTTTACTGTCAATTATGCTATTGAATAATAAATTTCAAATATTCTAATTCTTAAAAGTATAAACTTTTTTGAAAGATTGTTTTTTAGTGGAATATATTTTAGCTTATGTTTTTAATTTCCATACAATTGCCTATTGATTTTTATAAATTAATACTGATAATTGATGGAATTTATAGCACTTAGATTTATTCAAATATTGAAAAACAATAAAAAGATTACTTAGATTTAACCTTAAATTTGAACGAATTAGATGAAAATTGCTTCAATTAATTCCGAAATTTCCTAAACAAAACTAAAATACAATTGGATTTTCAGATAGATTAATAGTGATTAGCTATTATAAATTAGAATTATATACAATCAATGAATCGTTTATTTCGGGCACTTTGCTTTCTTTCATTTTTGCTAGGAACTTTTCATCTAGTATCCTGCTCTCCTGACTTACCTAAGGATGTTAATGAAGCTTATGCGTCTCTACCAGATAAAATGGATTATAACCTTCATGTAAAACCTATATTATCTGATAAATGTTTTTCCTGCCATGGACCGGATATGGCTAAACAAAAAGCAGGACTTAGGCTTGATATGCAAACATCAGCTTTTGCAGATCTTCCTGAAAGTCCCGGGAAAGTTGCAATTGATCCGGGAGATTTAAATGGAAGTGAATTATTTCACCGGATTTTATCGGATGATCCTGAATACAAAATGCCATCACAAAAATCAAAACTTAGCCTTTCAGCTAATGAAAAAGCTATATTAATAAAATGGATCAGCGAGGGTGCAGAATATAAAACTCATTGGGCATTTGTTAAGCCTGAAAAAGCTGAGGTCCCATCAGTAAAATTAAAGAATTGGGTCATTAATCCCATTGATAATTTTATTGTCAAGAAGTTAGAGATTGAAAACCTACAGCCCTCCAATGAAGCAAAAAAAGAGCTTTTACTAAGAAGGCTTTCTTTAGATCTCACTGGTCTTCCACCAACTCTTTCAGAAATTTCTGCCTTTGTGAATGATCAATCACCTGAAGCCTATGAAAAGCAGGTGGACCGTTTACTTAAATCACCGCACTACGGAGAAAAAATGGCGGTTAACTGGCTTGACCTTGCTCGTTTTGCCGATTCTCATGGGTATACTGTAGATCGTTTGATCGACATGTCGCCCTATCGCGATTGGGTTATTCAAGCTTATAATAAAAATATGCCGTACAATCAGTTTGTGCAATGGCAGTTAGCCGGAGATTTGATGCCCAAGCCCACTAAAGAAATGATGATTGCCACTGCTTTTAACAGACTTCATCAGCAAAATATGGAAGGTGGTATTATCGAAGAAGAATTTCAAACTGAATATGTAATTGACAGGGTTAATACAACTGGAATTGCTGTTATGGGACTTCCTATTGGTTGTGCCAGATGTCATGACCATAAATATGATCCTATTTCGCAAAAAAATTATTACGAAATGTATAGCTTTTTTAATCGGGTAAAAGAAGCTGGACAAATCTCATGGGATAATGCAAGCCCTTCTCCAACGATCTTACTCCCGTCAAAAGAACAGGAAAAGATCTTTAAATACCTAAATTCTAGTATTAATAAACAAGAAAATATAGTATCTCAGTATAAAAAAGGTTCAATAACTGGATTTCAAAATTGGATTAAAAGCAAGGCTTATAAGAAATTAGAGAACGAGAAGATTCCTTTACAGGGTTTGCAAGCACATTATACCTTTTCAAATGGATCATTAAAGAATATAGTACCAGCAG
>JBIIWE010000423.1:0-3075 GCA_044339075.1 Daejeonella sp.
GACCGGAAGGGCAGGAGGACAGGAACGACTAGAGACTTTTCTTGGCCGCTCATTGATCCAATACAAAGATGAGATCAGACCAGATATCAAGGAGATGCTAGTTGCCCAGAAGATGCAAGCTAAGATCACTGAAAATATTGCAGTTACTCCGCTTGAAATTAAGCGATATTTTGAAGCTATCCCAAAAGATAGTTTGCCTTTTTTTAATACTGAAGTAGAAATTGCAGAGATCATAGCTTATCCAAAGCTTAGCAAGGAAGAAAAGGAAGTTTTTCATGATAAGGCCGAAGTACTGAGGCTGAGAATAAAAGGAGGAGAAGATTTTGCAACTCTTGCAAGCTTATATTCACAGGATCCGGGTTCAGCACGTGAGGGTGGTGATCTTGGTTTTATGGACAGAAGTAGTCTGGTGAAAGAATTTGCAGCTACGGCCTTTAAATTGAAGCAGGGCGAGTTGTCTTCTGTTATTGAAACTGAATTTGGATTTCACGTTTTGCAGGTTATTGAACGACGCGGTGAGCAGGTTAATGTGAAACATATCCTAATTAAAACAGAACCCACACCGGCAAGTTTGGATCGTGCAAAGGCACATATTGATAGTATTCATACGATGTTAGCGGGTAAAAAAATGGATTTTGGTGCAGCAGCCTCTCTCTATTCTGATAATAATGATACCAAATATAATGGTGGAATGATGCTGAATGCTGAGAATGTTCAGAGCCGTACAACCTTTATTCCAACTGATAAACTGGATCCACAGATCTTTCTGACTGTTGATACGATGAAGGTTGGAAGTATCTCTAAACCATCTCTATTTACAGCTGCAGACGGAAAAAAGGGATACCGTATCCTTAGTCTTAAATCAAAGACCGGTCCGCATCAAGCAAGCCTTGCTCAGGATTTTCCAAAAATCAAGGAAGTAGCTTTTGAAGATAAGAATAACCGTACTATCAGTGAATGGTTTGAAAAACGTAGAAAGATCACCTACATCAAAATTGATGCTGAATTTCAGACATGTCCTGAACTGTCAGGCTGGACAACCGCAAAAAATTAAGGAATGAATAGCTTTAGTTCTGATGTCGAAGCCGTAGATGCATTGCACCTGTCTTATACTAAGATCAGGGAGGAAATTGCACAGGTCATCGTCGGTCAGGATGAAGTGGTAAAATCAGTACTAATTTCTATTTTCAGTAATGGACATTGTTTATTGGTAGGTGTTCCGGGACTTGCAAAGACTCTTCTTGTTCAAACTGTTGCAGAGGTTCTTGATCTTAGCTATAATAGGATACAGTTTACACCCGATCTGATGCCTTCTGATATTTTAGGATCAGAGATTCTGGGAGAGGATCGTACGTTTAAATTTATACGCGGACCAATCTTCTCAAATATTATTCTTGCCGATGAAATCAATAGAACACCACCAAAAACTCAGGCTGCCTTATTGGAGGCTATGCAGGAGAAAGTGGTAACTGTTGGTGGTCAAACACATAAGCTGCCTCAGCCATTTTTTGTGCTGGCTACGCAAAATCCTATTGAGCAGGAAGGTACTTACCCATTGCCTGAAGCTCAGCTAGACCGTTTTATGTTCAATATTTTTCTGACCTATCCATCTTTTGAAGAGGAACTTCAGGTCGTTAGAAATACCACAGCAAACCGTAAAGTAGAACTTAAAAAATTATTGAATGCTGCGGAGATTAGTTTCTTTCAGCAGTTAGTTAGGAATATTCCTATTGCGGATAATGTACTTGAATATGCAGTATCAATTGCCGCAAAATCTCGTCCCGGTACTGCTACTGCCACTGATGAAGTGAATAAATTCTTAAGCTGGGGCGCAGGACCAAGGGCATCGCAGTTTTTGGTGCTAGGTGCAAAATGTCACGCTGCAATTTCAGGTAAATATTCTCCTGATAAGGAAGATGTACGCGCGGTTGCAGAATCTATTCTTAGGCACCGTATTGTTCGAAATTATAAAGCCGAAGCCGAAGGTGTCAGCACAGAAATGATCATCAGCAATTTGCTTTAATCCTTTACCCTAACATTCGATAAAAATGCAGATATGTGCTCGTCTGAGTACGTACCGTAGGCATCAATGATTATTCCTTTGTGTCCATCTTTGCTTTCTAATGCATAGATCACCGAACTATCTTCTGGATCACTCATGCCTTCAAAGCGATAATATTCAGTGATCATTAGATCATCAGCAGTAAATTTTTCACTTATTTTATCACAATACAAACATGAATTTTCAAAATGAAAATCATATGTAAACCCCCGGCTATGTAGGCCATCTACGGCTTCAAGAAGGTTTTTGTAATTGCGTGGACTGGGGCTCATAATCGAATTCTTTAAGATTTTTAATAATACCTTGTCTGAAAAACGTTCTTTTCAAAATGAGTTCTACATATTTTTGAGATCAGATTGATCGCTAATTCATAACTTCAGTACCACAGCCAAAATCGAGCCAACTACTTTGCTGCGGGACTGAAGATCTCCAAAATAACATTCCACTCAAAACCTGCCTGAGATTCCCAAATTCTGATATAATTAAATTTGCTGATCACGTTATTTCTGGTAATTAATGCGTTTCCGTAACTATAGGCAAGATCGCTCCCAAGTGCACGGTTGGCTACAGCAGGCTTTGTTTCAATACTTATCTGCTGCTTGGTCAGGAAATTTTTAATCTCTGTTTTGCCTAGTATAGGCTCATTTCCTGGAAATAAAAGTCGCCCTTCTTCGGCAAAAAATGTATCATAAGCAAAATTCTGATTGTCAATAAGTGTATTAGAGAATAACTTGTCGCTTGTCAGGATCATATCCTCCCTTTGCTTTAATCTTCCCTCCGATAGCTGCCTAAAAAACTTAAAACTTTTAGGATCGATGAAATTCAAGCTTTGTTCAGTTTTAGGCTTAGGGTGGGAAATACCCAGATCAAGTGCTAATTTCCAAACTCCTTTAGTATTTGTTCGCCATACAGAAACATATTGTCCGAATGAAGTTGTTGAACCTTTTGCCGAAGTATAAGAATAAGGCCCGCTGGTAAAACCCCAGTCGCCGCTTTTGGAAATTTTGGCCAAT
>JBIIWE010000424.1:0-3065 GCA_044339075.1 Daejeonella sp.
TATGGAAGAAGAAGATTTTGAACAGCATAAACTTGTTGAAAAGGTAACAGAGTATATAAAAATTCGTAAAGAACTTACTTTACTCAAAACAGTAGATAAGGGATCACAACTATTTGCTAATTTGTTAACAGATGGCTTGGTTTTGATTCTAGCTGTTCTCGCATTTTTGTTTGGAAGTTTGGCTCTTGGTTTTTACCTGTCTGAAGTTTTAAACAATTCATTTGGAGGTTTCCTGATCGTTGCTGGAATTTATCTGCTGGCTGCCATCATTCTAAATTCCTTAAAAGACAAATATCTTGAGAAAAAGATCATTAATATCATAATCGAAAAATTTTTTAGGGATAGAAAATGAGAACAAAGATCCAGAATATAGACGATTTGCGGGAAGAAATAATTCGCCTGGGCGTTGTGAGGACAGAACTGGAGTCTGAGCTTAAAATCGAAACTCAGAAAATAACATCCAGGTTACGGATGCCTCTTATGTTATTACGTAAAGTGAACGGCTTTTTTGGTGTCAGCAGTGACAAATCTGGTAGAAAAATAGGCGAAGATTGGGTTTCCAGTATTTTCCGTATCGGTTTGCCGGTTATAATGAATAGATTCCTCTTTCCAAAATCCGGGTTTATTGTAAAATCTGTCATTGAACTTATTTCACAAAATGCTGCAAAAACAGTAAATAAAGACTTAATGAGCGGTATTTTGGAAAAACTATCTGAATGGATAAAATCACCTAAAACCAAAACTAAAAAAGAACCCGAACTGGCTGATTACGGTATTCCGCCAGATAGTGAGACCTATTAAAAAAAGGCCTTTTTGAAAATCAAAAAGGCTTCTTTTATGTGTATTTATTCTTAAAATCTTCATAAACAATTCGAATACCTTGTTCAAGTTCCATCTCGTGATTCCATCCTCTGCTTTGTAATCTTGAAACATCCATTAACTTCCGGGGAGTGCCATCAGGCTTGGAGGTGTCAAATACTAATTCGCCTTCAAAGCCAACTACTTTTTGAATTAATAAAGCCAATTCTTTAATTGTAATGTCATGCCCGGTTCCAATATTTATAAATCCTGCTTCATCATAGTTTTGCATCAGAAAGAAACAGGCATTTGCAAGATCATCAGAAAACAAAAATTCACGCCTCGGACTGCCAGTACCCAAAATGATAACTTCTGAACTGGAATTAACCATCGCTTCATGAAATTTTCTGATCAAAGCAGGTAAAACATGGGAATTTTGAGGATGATAATTATCATTATAGCCATATAGATTGGTAGGCATAACAGATATAAAATTACATCCATACTGTTGACGGTATGCTTCACACATTTTGATGCCAGCAATTTTAGCTATGGCATAAGGCTCATTGCTTGGCTCAAGCAAGCCAGTTAACAAATATTCTTCTTTGAGCGGTTGAGGGGCAAACTTTGGATAAATACAACTTGAACCCAGAAACATCAGTTTCTTCACACCATTCACATATGCCTGGTGGATAACATTCATCTGAATGGCTAGGTTTTCGTAAAGAAAATCTGCCTTAAACTTATTATTAGCAAGTATCCCACCCACTTTTGCTGCGGCTAAAAATATATACTCGGGTTTCTCAGCAGCGAAAAATTCGGTCACGGCTCGTTGATTTCTCAGATCAAGTTCTGATGAAGTTCTTAAAACCAGGTTGGAATAGCCCTCTTTTTGAAGTTTTCTGAAAATAGCAGATCCTACCATCCCACGATGTCCTGCAATATATATTTTAGATGCTTTTTCCAATTTTATAGAGTATGGAAGCAAAGATAAAACTATTTTTACAGGCTTTAACATAAGAAATGGGTAAGGATAAACTAAGACGATTTGCAGAGATTACAGCTTTTGAAAATGTCATTGAGCTTGAAGATGGAAAAATATTAAAAGGAAGCTGGGCTGAGCAACATTTTAAGAACAAAAACCCGCTGATTCTTGAATTAGGATGCGGTAAAGGAGAATATACGGTAAATCTTGCTCGGCTTTTTCATGAAATAAACTTCATCGGGATCGATTATAAAGGAAACCGAATTTGGAGAGGTGCAAAAACAGCCATAGAAGAAAATATTCCAAATGTTGCCTTTCTGAGGATTCAGATCGAAAATCTAACGGATTATTTTTCGGAAAATGAAATTTCTGAGATATGGATCACGTTTCCTGACCCTCAGCCTCAGATCAGCCGAGAAAAAAAACGCCTTACTTCACCAAGGTTTCTGAATATGTATAAACTGGTTCTAACAGAAAAAGGACCTGTTCATTTGAAAACAGATAGCGATCTCCTACATACTTATACCAGTCAGAAAATTGAAGAACTGGGATTGAAAACTCATGCCCAGACTGAGGATCTTTATAATTCCCCATTAGTAGATGAAGTGCTTTCGATTAAAACATATTATGAGAAGAAGTATCTTGCCAACGATAAAAACATCAATTACCTGAAATTCAGCTTTGATTAAATGGAGCATCTTAGTTTTTATGACCAGGTTTATCAGGTTGTCAGACTGATACCCAGCGGAAGAGTTACTTCCTATGGTGCTATCGCATCCTACCTTGGAACCAGAGGTTCAGCAAGAATGGTTGGTTACGCCATGAATGCCGCACATACTGCCTCTCCTCCGGTACCTGCACAAAGAGTGGTCAACAGAAATGGTTTACTTACAGGTAAATTTCATTTTGGAACTGATAACCTGATGCAGCAATTATTGGAAAATGAAGGAGTTAAAGTTGAAAATGACAAAATCAAAGATTTTAAACAGCTATTCTGGGATCCTTCAATTGAACTCGAACTTTAACAAACTAACAGAATTTAACGCAAATAAAACAGAACGATGATATGGGAAAAATGATCGAAGATTTTAACGCTTATCGCACTAAAATGAATGACCGCATCATGGAAACTGCGGATACCAATATTAAACGCTTTATTGCACTTGATACAACAACATATGCCGATGGGGCACTGGATGTAAAAACAAAGGAAATGCTCGGTCTTGTTGCATCAATGGTTTTACGTTGCGATGATTGTATCAAATACCATCTTGGAAAATGC
>JBIIWE010000425.1:0-3063 GCA_044339075.1 Daejeonella sp.
TATCTTCAGATTTTTGACAATGATGTTATTTACACGATATAAAGCAAGTCCCACCCCATTTAATGTAGCACCATTCAGTCCGATAATGGTTTTATTCGAAGCCACATCGATCATTCCAGTACTTGTAAAGTTTCCTGAAACCTGAATGATCAGAGGCGAGCTTGATCTTGCAGCTGCTTTAAAGTCGGTAAGGTTAGTCACAGTAACTGTTTGACCACCCTTGCCACCAGTTGTTGAACCATCTACCATTGCATAGCCAATGGGAACTGTTGTTGATATTGGTGATGGATTAATTGGTGTTGGATCGATTGGTGTTGGATCAATTGGTGCTGGATCAATTGGTGCTGGAACAGTTCCACCTACATCCCCAATAGTGAAGGTATATTTCCTGCCATTTTTACGAGGGTCTGTTCTATCTGATGAAGAGAAATACAAGGTATTTCCCCAATGGCTGAATCTCCCCCTTCCATTTGTCCTAATACTCTTATGTGTGGAGTGAGCTGGTCCGAGCTCTTTACCATTTTCATAAAGTTTTAAGGTAGAACTAGTAGGTGAACTTTCAGAATCACCGGGTATGATAAATTGCCTTTCAATATAAAAGGCATACCCGGATTCCTTTATAACCTTTGAAAAGTCTAATGTACCCTGCTCTGTAGCAATGGTTGTAGTAGATAATGCTGTTGTTGAAGCTAATGTTTCAGCAGAATCTCCGGGAAGTTGAAGATTATCCTTCTTGCATTGTGCGAAAAAAATAATTGTTAAGAATAGTGCTGTCACTAAGCTTTTTGTTTTAAAACTGTTTTTTTTCATAATTCGATTTTTTTGAATATATCAGCTATAACGCAGGCGAAAAAGCATTTGATACATGGAAAAAAGTTGGAATTATGAGAAATATTTCTTATTTAAATAATCTGTAGTTATTCAAGGGCGTTTTTTTGATAAAAGAGTAATCAATCAGAAATTTAATTATTGGTAAAAAAAATGAAAAAAAAGTGATTTTTTTTCATAAAAAAAGATAAATTTAATTTTTTCTGAAAAAAAACAAATGACTTTGATCAAATTATGTCAACAAAATGCAATAATATAGTCATAAAAAAGTCATAAAAACCTCTCCTAAATTTAAATTCAAAAAAACCATGATTTTAATCAATCTTTTTATTGATTTAATGTGGCTCTGGGCAAGGGACTTTTACCTGCAGGTTGCTTATTCAGGGAGTAGTATATTTTATACCAATTCACGAATTTTTTGATCCCTTCCTTATAGGAAATACTTGGTTCATAGTCGAATTCTGTTTTCAACTCAGAGATATCTGCCCAGGTTTCTGAAACATCACCATCCTGCATAGGCAGGTATACCTTTTTGGCCTTTATACCTATATTCTTTTCAATTTGGGAAATGAAATTTAGCAAATTAACGGAGTTGCCCCTGCCTATATTGAAAATACGGTAGGGAGCTCTTGAGCTAGCGGGATCTGGGTTTAGCTCATCCCACCGGGGATTTCCTTTTGGAGGATTAGCTAATACTCTTAAAATACCACCCACGATATCATCCACATAAGTAAAATCTCGTTTCATTATTCCATTATTGAAAATATTGATCTCCTTGCCCTCCAAAATTGCTTTTGTAAAGAGGAAAAGAGCCATATCCGGTCGTCCCCATGGCCCATAAACAGTGAAAAACCTTAATCCTGAAGTTGGCAGATTAAATAAATAACTGTAAGTATGAGCCATCAATTCATTACTTTTCTTGGAAGCTGCATACAAAGAGACTGGATGATCCACATTGTCATTGACAGAAAAGGGCATTTTTTTATTTAAACCATAAACACTAGACGAGCTCGCATAAACCAAATGTCCTACTTTTTCATGCCGGCAACATTCTAGGACATTCAAAAATCCGGTAATATTCGATTCAAGATAAGCGTCAGGGTTAATTAAACTATATCTGACGCCTGCTTGTGCAGCCAGATTACATACCGCATCGAACTTGTGTTTTTTGAAAAGCTTTTTGAGATTCTCCTTATCGGTCAGATCAAGTTGTATAAATTTAAAATTGACAAACTTTTCACTGATCAGCTCTGCTCCGTAATTAATGTCAGATTTGTTAATACCCAATATGGCAAGCCGGTCAAACTTTAATTTTTTATCATAGTAATCGTTCAGGTTATCAATTCCAATAGCCTCATCTCCTTGTCTAACAAGTTGCTTCACTAAATGGAATCCAATAAATCCGGCACTGCCGGTAATTAATACTTTCATAATTTAAAATTTAGAATGGTGAGAGAAGAAAAATTAAATTCTTTGCTGCGGCAGAAACGCACAGCTATAAAAACATTATTCAGGTCAAACCTGCATTAAAGAAGCCGCCAAATGAACATCAGAAAAATTTGACCTGCTGATATTTTTATACCATACCTCCAGAGCGAAAATGTCAAAAAGAATTTTTGCTCTTTTCTCATCGGAGATTTTAACTCTGTTACTGATCAGATCAAGTACAAATTTCTTCCTGATAATGCTGGGATATAATGCGTCCGTTGATAATAAATAATCATTAATTACATCCTTAAGTTGATTTTCAACCCAGTTTTTGAGTGGTATTTCAAATCCTCTTTTTGGCTGACTAATCAAATCTTCGGGAAGGTATTTTCTGGAAAGATCTCGTAGAATATATTTTGTGTTCAATCCATTTATTTTATAATCATCGGAAAGCCCCGGAGCAAACTCCAGTAACTCCTTTGACAAAAAAGGACTTCTTCCTTCCAATGAATGAGCCATTGTAGCTATATCCATCTTTGGCAATAATCCATTAAACAAAATTGTCTGAAAATCCATCAACAGCAATTTTTTTAATGGTGATAGATTTAGCTGGTTTATCTTTCGCAGATCATCATTAATATCGTCAAGATCAGGATCTATCAAAAATTGATCTTCATAACCAACCATAATATCTGATGTAGCGGCACTATAAGTTTTTAAAACATCGCTATAGCTGGCAAATTTCAAAAGTCTGTAGATATAGTTATAGGAACTCTTTTTCTCATGAGCCATAGGTAAAATTCCTGA
>JBIIWE010000426.1:0-3054 GCA_044339075.1 Daejeonella sp.
CTGCTTACCTTACCGCTCTTGGTCTTTATTTCAAGGATAACCGGCATAGGCATTTTCTCAAGATTTTCAATAGTGATAAAAGCACCCTGCGCAGGATCATTTTTCACATACTTCACATCTCTAACAGCCTGATCAAGTTTCCAGTTATTTATATACCAACCTCTCCAGAACCAGTTCAGATTTTCACCGGCTACGTTCTCAATTGTACGGAAGAAATCATCCGGTGTTGGATGCTTATAGGCCCAGCGCTCAATATATGTTTTAAATGCTCTGTCAAATCGATCGGGACCAATAACCTGTTCACGTAATAAAGTTAATCCGATGGATGGCTTATAATAAGCCAGTATACCAATATTTCTTTCTTTCATATTATCGGGACTACTCATAACAGGCTCAAAAGCATCACTTGTGATTACCTTTCCCAAATTATGCATATCCATAGGACTTGGCTTGTATTCACCGCCATTGAAATCTTTTGAAGCCAATGAATTAATAAAAGTATTAAAGCCCTCATCCATCCATGCAAATAATCGCTCATTTGACCCTACGATCATTGGAAACCAGGTATGGCCAAATTCATGATCAGTAACTCCCCAAAGTCCGTCTGATTTAGCTCTAGCACCACAAAAAACAATGCCTGGATATTCCATACCTCCGGCAATCGAAGCTACATTAGTAGCAGCCGGATAAGGAAATTCAAGCCACTTCTTAGAATTAAACTCATTGGATGCTTTGGTATATTCTGTTGAACGACCCCATGCATCCATCCCATCGCTTTCTACAGGATATGCAGAAATAGCCATCGACTTTTTACCACTAGGCAGATTCATTCTTGCAGCATCTATAATAAATGCAGCAGATGAAGCCCATGCCGCATCCCGCGCATTCTTTAACTTGAAATTCCAAGTCAGCTCATTCTTACCTGAAGGACGGGATTTTGGATCACCAAGTTCAGAGGCAGATCTGATAATCACTGTTTTATCACTCTGAGCAGCAGCTTTCCAGCGATTTTGCTGCTCAACTGTATATACATCCTGAGGATTTGTCAGTTCACCCGAACTCACTACAAGATGGTTTGAAGGTACAGTAATACTGATGTCATAATCACCATACTCCAGATAAAACTCACTGGGGCCTGTATAAGGCAGTGTGTTCCAACCTAAAACATCATCATATACGCACATTCTTGGATACCATTGAGCAACTGAAAATATTTTGCCATTCTTCGTATTTAAAATACCCATCCGGTCAGAACCATAGTCGGGTGAGATAAACGAATACTCAATTTTTAGCTTTATCTGACCGCCACCTGCTGAAATTGCAGAAGGAAAGTAGATTTGCATCCGGGTATCTTCAATTAAGAATTCAACAGACGACTCTGTAGTTTTGCCTTTTTCAAGCGAAATCAATTTTACCGATTTAATCTTATATCCACCATCATACTGCTGTCCGTGGGCACCATTACGACTTCCTGTTGGTGGGATGATGGCAGTTCCTCGTGAATCACTCTTAAACAAATTCTGGTCAAGCTGCATCCAGACAAAACCTAATTTATCAGGACTATTATTGGTGTAGGTTATTATTTCAGTACCGGAAATTTCATTCGTCTGATCATTTAATCTAACAGATAGTTTGTAATCAGCACGGTTTTGCCAATAATTAGGACCAGGCTGACCGCCAGCAGATCGATAATCATTTCCATTTTTTGTATAAAATAAGGGACTGAATGCATCATTATAATTGTAGTTATTGACAGAAACTTCAGTCTGATTAACCGTCTGTGCCCAAACTGGAGACACAATGCTTATAACCGATAAAAGAAGCGATAAAAATTTTAGTTTATTCATTTGAATTTTACTTAATTAGTAGAGAATTGTTTTAATCGCAAAGATTAGTATATTTTAATTATTTAAGAAGCTCAGAAAGCTGATCTTCATTGAACCCAAGAATAATTGTCCCTGAATCTGTTTCAATTACTGGTCGTTTAATAACACTTGGCTTAACCTGCATAAGCTTGAATGCATCCGCTTGAGAAACTATAGATCTTTGAAGTTCAGCATCAAGCATTTTCCAGGTAGTACCGCGCTTATTAAGAAATGTCTCCCAGCCTAGCTTCTCTGCCCATTCTTCCAGCTTCTCAGTACTGATTCCCATCTTCTTGAAATCATGAAATTCATAAGCCAACTGATGAAGCTTGAACCAATCGAGCGTTTTTTTAACCGTATTACAATTAGGGATTCCGTAAATTTTCATTTGTAGGTTCAGTAAATTCAGTTTAGATTTTTTAGATAAGCGATTAATTACTTATTAAAACGGGTCATCGTTAGTTCAGTACCGGCAGTAACGAAGCTTTGAATAAACTCAATAGATTGATCAATAAGTGCAGGAAGTTCTTTTTGCTCATCTGGATCAAACCCACTCAACACAAAATCAACCTGCCTTCCTTTTTGAAAATTATCTCCGATACCAAAGCGTAATCTAGGATAATCTGCACTTCCAAGCATAGCTTCAATACTCTTTAAACCATTATGACCTGCCGGACTACCTTTAGGCTTTAGCCTGATCGTTCCAAATGGCAAAGCCAGATCGTCAACAACCACTAATATGTTGTCTTTTGGGATTCCAAGCTCCTGCATCCAGTAATTTACTGCCTTACCGCTCAAATTCATATAAGTAGTAGGTTTAATTACATAAATATTCCTGCTTTTAAAAGTGAACTCCGTATAATATGCTAGTCGCATATTAAAAAAGGAAGAATGTGCCTGCTTCGCAAATTCATCCGCCACCATAAAACCAATATTATGCCTGGTATCGGCATACTCTGGTCCGATATTACCTAAGCCTACGATCAAATACTTCATGAAGAACAAATATGGCAGAAAGCTTTCAAAAAAAAGCCAATTGAACTATATAAAAAAAGCAGCGCAGGTTTTTCCTGCGCTGCTGATCAAAACATTAATACAAATTATTTTTTAGAATCGTTTTCAGCTTGCTTTAATGCACGAGACATTGTAACTGAAACGATAGTATCCTCAGGGTTGTTAGTAATTTTAA
>JBIIWE010000427.1:0-3046 GCA_044339075.1 Daejeonella sp.
AGTGGCGATACTGAAAAAAGCTATTGTGGAGGGCCGGTTCGGCAACATCAGTTATGCATCTGTTCATGTACCCTGGTGGCGAAGTGATGAATATTATAAAAGTAAATGGCGGGGAACATGGGCGCTGGATGGCGGGGGTGCACTAATGAACCAGTCTATTCACATGATAGATCTGCTTCAATACCTTGCAGGGCCCATCGATTCTTTAAGTGCCTATATAGCAACCAGAGGGCACGATATAGAAGTTGAGGACACTGCAACAGCCATTGTGAAATTTAAGAATAAGTTTTTAGGCGGAATTTATGGCTCCACCGCTTCTTTTCCGGGGCAATTTCGCCGAATAGAAATTACCGGAACCCGTGGAACTGCAATCCTAGTTGAAAATGCTTTTACTGTTTGGCAGTTTGCAGATCAGACTGATGAAGATTCACAGATTTTAAACAGGTTTAAAGAAATTCATGGAGGAGGTGGGGTATCTGATCCATCAGCAATTTCATACGAATCACATCAAAAAAATATTTCAGCCTTCATTGAATCTATTGAGTCAGGAACCCCTTTTGAGATCGACGGGAATGAAGCCAGGAAAGCGGTTGAAATTGTTTTAGCAATTTATGCATCTGCAAGGGAAGGTAAGGAATACTCATTTTAATCAGTTAGTGAGTATTAAATTTCACCCGCTTGTGTTGTTTTAAATGCAGAGAAACAGATTATTTATAAATCTTTTATACCATTTTTTATATTGAATTACTATCAGGAATGCTAGTAATTCATAAATCCTTAAATTATATGAAGACAATAAAAAATACTTTGTTGATTATGTTTGCTTTGATACTTTCGGTCAAACCCTCTATATCACAAGATAAAAATTTAAAAAATACTTCAACACCAATGCTTTGCGTTGGCAAATACTGGACTGAAGAGGAAGGAAAATCATTTCTCAACCGACAGCGGCAGGAGTATACAACAAGCGCCGCCTGGCAAAATAGAGCCAAGGAAATCAGGGCTCACATTTTGAAAGGTGCGGGTTTAGAAAAATATCCTAAAAAAGGGCCTCTCAAGCCTATTTTTGGAGAAAAACGTGTTTTTGATGGTTATCAGGTACAAAATGTAGCCTTTGAAAGCCTTCCTGGAGTTTATGTTACAGGAAGTTTATATACCCCAACAAATGCCAAAGGGGTTCTGCCTGGTATTTTAAATACCCACGGGCATTGGACTTTACCAGGCGATGTTGGCCGCTACCGTCCGGATGCACAAAGGCGATTTGCATCACTAGCCCGTATGGGGGCTATGGTTTGGGCTTATGATGCGGTTGGCTATGGTCAGATGGAGGAAATTGGCTGGGTGCATAAGCATCCGGAAGCATTAAAATTGCAACTCTGGAACAGCATACGTGGGATTGACTTTCTGATTATGATGGGTGCCGATCCTAAAAAGATTGGAATTACAGGTGCATCAGGGGGAGGAACCCAGACTTTTTTACTAACAGCTGTCGATGATCGTATTGCTGTGTCTGTACCTGTAGTAATGGTTTCCGCACATTTCTTCGGGGGATGTATTTGCGAAAGCGGGATGCCCATTCATAAAAGTCCCGGTTTTCAAACCAATAATGTAGAGATTGCCGCTCTGGCTGCACCGCGGCCAATGTTACTGATATCGGATGGCGACGACTGGACAAAAAACAATCCGGAGGTTGAATATCCTCATGAGAAATACATTTATAATTTGCTGGGCAAGCCTAAAAACGTTGAAAATATCCATCTCCCCAATGATAAACATGGCTATGATGAAAACAAACGTATTGCAGCTTACCCATTCCTCGCTAAACATCTGGGTCTTGATCTTAGTAAAGCCTTGAATAAGGATGGAACGTTAAATGAAAAAATGATTGTAATTGAGGATCAAAAGGCGCTTTATCCCTTTGGTGGCAAGCATCCTTTTCCTGCCAATGGCATCAGAAATAATAATGATGTGGTTTGGAAATGAGTATTAAAATAATCTTAACCATCATATTGTCCAAGTCTTGAATTTAATAATATAACATAATGAAATTTTTTAGAAGATATAAATACCTGTTCCTGATTCCTCTCGCAGGTTTTTTGCAGCAGTGTGCACAAGTAAGTAATTTAAAATCAGAAAATCAACAGGCTGATTCAGCGTATTATAGTCTTGAGGATTTTAAATCTCTTGATAAAATTGATGCCCATTTTCATATCAATTCTGATGCAGATACAATCTTTATAAATCAGGCAGAAGAGGATAATTTCCGTATCCTAAATTTGAATGTATATAAGGATAATGGTAAGCCGATTGAAGAGCAGCAAGAATTTTCAATCAAGATGATAAAAGCTTTTCCTGGCCGCGTTTCCTGGGTCACTGCCTTTTCACTTGAAAATTTTAATAATGATGGCTGGCAGGAAGAGGCAATTTCCTATATAAAAAATTCAGTATCCAAAGGAGCCATTGGCGTTAAGGTATGGAAGAATATTGGGTTTTTCCTGAAGGATAAAAATGGTAAGCTGGTTATGATTGATAATCCGCGTTTTGACCCTATACTCGATTATATGGCTAAAAACCAAATCCCTTTAATTGGTCACTTGGGAGAGCATAAAAATTCCTGGTTGCCTTTAGAAAAAATGACTGTAAATGGAAACAGGGACTATGCCCGTGTCCATCCTGATGAGCATATGTATTTGCATCCTGAACGTCCATCATATGAAGATTACATCAATGCCAGAGATAATATGCTTGCTAAACATCCGGATTTGATATTTATAGGCGCTCACCTTGGAAGTCTGGAATGGAGTGTCGATGAACTAGCAAAACGCTTTGATAAATATCCGAATATGGCTGTAGACATGGCAGAACGTATTTCTCATCTTCAGTATCAGTCATTGACAGAAAGGCAAAAAGTACATGATTTTTTCATAAAATACCAGGATAGGATCATTTATGGAACCGATCTTAGAAGAGGTGCTATGGACATTGTAAATAGTGGAATAAAAGATTCTGAAGGGATCAAAAAACATTCGCATGAAGTTTGGATGCG
>JBIIWE010000429.1:0-3039 GCA_044339075.1 Daejeonella sp.
TATTAGAGGTTTGACAGGTAATCAAACGCTCATTTTGGTTGACGGTATCAGAATGAATAATTCAACCTTTAGATATGGTCCCAATCAGTATTTAAATACGGTAGATCCATTCTCTATTGATAAAATCGAGGTATTAAGAGGAAGCGGTTCTGTTCAGTATGGTTCAGATGCAATGGGCGGAGTTATACAAGTTTTTACAAAAGATCCCGGTTTTTCGGAGAGCACAAGTTTTAAGGGTAGTGTGAGTGCTCGCTATGGAAGCGGAAACATGGAGAGATCTGGGAGTTCCGAATTTGTGTATTCATCATCAAAATTGGTCTTTTCAGGAGTGCTTGGATTGAAGAATTTTGGAGATCTTATTGGCGGAGATACCACAGGAAGACAATCGCCATCAGGCTATAGTGAGTCTGATGCAAATCTTAAGCTTAAATTAAAACTTTCAGAAAGAACAGAACTCACTATTGCCAATCAATTTGTACAGCAGAATGATGTGGATGTTTTTCATAAGGTCAGGCTTGAGAACTTTAAGATCAATAAGATGGGTGTTCAGGGCAGGAGCTTGAGTTATGTAAAATTCAGGATGTTACAGTCTAGTTCGCTTTTTAATGAAATTAATATTACTGGCTCCCTGAATAATACAATTGAAGAAAGAAACAATCAGAAAAACTCAAGTTTTATCGCCGGATTTGAAAGGGATAAAGTAAGTTCATCCAATCTTTCAGCAGAAATATTTTCTGACTTTTCAAAGTACTGGACTGCAAATAGTGGGCTGGAATATTACAGTGATAAAATTAATAGTATCCGTAATAACACAAACAGTCAGACTGGTGCGTTGACAATGCTTCGCGGACTTTATCCCAATAATTCATCTTATTTGAATACTTCTTTATATTCTCTTCATCATTTAGAGCTGGCAGGATTTAATGCTGAAGCGGGGATCAGGTATAATTGGCTAAAGGCTTCCATATTTGACAAAGACCTCGGGGAGCTGCAGGTATCGCCTAGTGCTTTTGTCTGGAATGCAGGACTTAATTACACATTGAAAGATCATCACGTGTATGTATCTCTGAACACTGGATACCGGGCTCCGAATATCGATGATATGGGAACATTAGGCATAGTTGATTTCAGATATGAACTTCCATCTTATGCCTTAAAACCTGAGAAAAGCTATAATTCTGAGCTGGGTTATAAGTATGCTTCAAAAAAGTTGACTCTTGGTGCAGCTTTATACCGCAATAAAATGATAGACCTGATTACCAGGATTCAAACAGCTCAAGTAATTGATGGATATAAGGTATATAAAAAGGAGAATACGGAAGAAGCTATAATTAAAGGAGTAGAGGGGTTTCTTGAATGGCATGCTAGCCGAAATTTTTCTTTTAATATGTTTGCATCCTTTAATCATGGGCAGAATCTTTCAAAATCTGAGCCTTTGAGAAGGGTGCCCCCATTTAATGGGAATATTTCCATGAAATATAAAATAACAAAGCTGTATGTTAAGGGCGAATTAGCCTGGGCTGATAAGCAAGACCGTTTAGCTCAGGGAGATAGAGATGATAACCGGATTCCCCTTAATGGTACACCAGGATGGAAGGTGTTGAACATTTATTCAGGTTATTCTTTTGGTAAGGCACATGTAAGACTAAGCGCTCAGAATTTATTCAATGTGGATTATCGTACGCATGGAAGCGGAATTAATGCAGTGGGCAGGAGTTTATGGATGAATGTTCAGTACAATCTATAATATATTACAAAAGAAATTCTGGCTTTTTAGTTTAAACAAAAACACCTTGATATAATCTATATCAAGGTGTTTTTGTGATAAAAGACTTTGGAAGACTTATTTACTCTTGGCTTTTGATTTAAACTGAGTGAACTGTGGTTTTCCCTTACTCAAGATTTCAGGAGCACCAACTAAGGTCATTGCTGAGCGGAATCCAATTTCAGCACTTGTTTCATCTTGCTGCATGAATCTTCTTGTAGCAGGATTTAACCAATATGCTCTATCATTCCATGAACCTCCTTTATAAACGCGTGAACGATCGTTCACTAAAGTAGTAGTTCCATAGAGGCTAGTATTTACAGTATCAAGATGACCTCTGAAGTCAGGTTTGTAAGGTTTTCCAGCTAGTGAAGATGAATCAACAACTGCAACATCACTTTGCATTTCAGACCATTTTTGTTTTTTACCTGATTTTGCAGGATCTTTGATCGGGCGGCCATATTTATCTTTAGCATAAAGGCCTTTTTCGCGATCAGATAAACGTTTGTTTACGAATTCATTTCCGCGGAAAGGGTTGAAATCCGAAAAATCTTCAAAGCTTAATTTCCTGTAAACATCAGCAGTCCATTCGTTCACATTCCCTGCCATATTATATAGTCCGAAGTCATTAGGTGTATAATTTCTTACAGGACCGGTAATATCAGCCTTGTCGTTGAGGTAACCACCTGTTCCCATGTTATCACCTTCGCCACGTTTAAAATTGGCTAATATCATACCCTGAGTACGTTTTTTAGGTGAACGAACACCAAGCCCATTCCATGGATAAATTCTTCCGTCAGCAATATTTTCATATTCCGTGTTACCTGCTAATGCTAAAGCAGCATATTCCCACTCTGCTTCAGTTGGTAAACGGTAAGGTTGTTTTAAAACTCCATCCTCCAAACGAACAGGTCGAACGGGTCCTGATTTACCTGTTGTTGCACCGCTTGCTGCTGCATTAGGGTTAAGGTCTTTTTTCATCTTCTTTCCGTCAACACCTTCACCACGAAATTGTCCATTCAAATAAATGTCTGTATTGAAGGGCTCTGTTGAAGTAGAAGTAATTGCCGGAGCTCCAGCTTTGCCGCCACCTGCAAGGGTTTTGTAGTCAATCAAATAACCACTTTTTCTAAGTATTTCCTCATTTACTCGGTCTGTACGCCAAACGCAATAGTCATTTGCCTGCTCCCAGCTTACTCCTACAACAGGATAATCCTGAAATGCGGGGTGTCTAAGGTAATTGTTAACATAAGGCTCATTGTATGAAAGTGGCT
>JBIIWE010000430.1:0-3038 GCA_044339075.1 Daejeonella sp.
ATTGTCACCAGATAAATCAACCATAGCCATTGCCCTCCAGGGCACAATCTGGACAATCCCTGCTGAAGGGGGCGAAGCACAAAGTGTTACCGATGAAATGGGAGATTCTCAGGAACCCGACTGGTCACCGGATGGAGAAAAAATTGCTTTTCATTCCTATAGGGATGGAACTTATCATATTTGGACGATCAACAAAAATGGCTCAGATTTAACACAATTAACATCGGGTACATCTGATAACAGAGAACCAGATTGGTCACCGGATGGTAAATCAATCGTGTTCTCTTCTGATAGAAGCGGAAATTACGATATATGGCAAATTGATCTTTCAAGCAAAGAACTCAAGCAACACACCATCGATAAGGCAAATGATTCAAATCCTGCATTTTCAAACAGCGGAACTAAAATTGCTTTTGTTTCACAAAGAGCTGAATCCGGTATTTACATTATGGAGAACGGAACAGAGAAACTGGCTATTCCCGAAGCTATGCGTATTGCTGCTCCATCTTGGAATGCTGATGACAGCAAGCTAAGCTATGTTGCATTTTCGGGCAAATCTATGCTCTTTGATGATAAAAATACAAGTTATATCTATCTGGCTAACCTCAAAGATGGTAGTACCCAACAAATTTCAACCGGCGATGAAGATCTGTTTCCATTTCGTATTAACTGGGCAGCTGATAATGAATTAATTTATACAGCAGATGGTCTAATTAGAAAAAGGATAATCGGGCAATCCACGATTGAAACTATTCCTTTCGAAGCTACTTTTACACTCAACCGTAAGCCCTACGAAAAGAAAAAATATGACTTTGATAATACAGCAGATCATAAAGCTTTAGGAATTGCAAGTCCGGTGGTCTCTGATGATGGCAAGAAAATAGCTTTTGCAGCCAAAGGCGATATATTTATCCAGGAAATTGATGGCAAACTCATACAGTTGACCAATGATTCTTCAGTAGATCTCGATCCAGACTGGTCGCCTGATGGTAATACGCTGGCCTATATTTCTGACCGTGGAGGTCTTATGAATATTTGGCTGCACGATCTCAAAAGCAATCAAAGTCGCCTGCTTTCAAAACAAATCATTGAAGATACATCCTACCCAACCTGGTCCCCGGATGGTAAAAAAATTGCCTATTATACCCAGAACTACATGAAGAAATGGGGCTATGGAATTCTGCATATTGCCGATGTAGCCAGCGGAGAAGTTAAAGTAGCGAACAAAACCGTTTGGGTACCCAGCAAGCCTTCCTGGTCACCAGATGGTAA
This sequence comes from Daejeonella sp., assembly GCA_044339075.1. Lineage (GTDB taxonomy): Bacteria > Bacteroidota > Bacteroidia > Sphingobacteriales > Sphingobacteriaceae > Daejeonella. Next base: position 1,273 of record JBIIWE010000430.1, read on the forward strand.
GACAGTGGCCATGATGGCCTTAAAAGCTCATTCTACCCGTTTCCGGGAAGGATTTAATAGCTTCATGCTGGTATCTCTTGAAAAAGACACTGCTATCCAGGTTAGTCCTGATACTGACAAACCACTTGGAATGCGTGTACAGAATGGCCCAGCCTGGTCACCGGATGGAAAAACCATGGCTTATACCAAAGATGGTACACTTTGGACCATTCCGGTAAATATGAATGGTGAAATTTCAGGAAAAGAGAGAAAACTAACTACTGAGCTTGCTGATAACCTGAGCTGGACCGGAGATTCAAAAACCATAGTTTATATCTCAACTGATAAATTAAAACAGATTGATGTAAGCAGTGGTAAAGTAAAGGAAATAACTATTGACCTTAAATGGAAAACCGAGATCCCTACTGAAGAATATATTATTCATGCAGGCAAGGTATTTAACGGTAAAGACAGCACGTACCAGGAAAACATGGATATCTATGTTAAGGGCCATCGGATCAGAGATGTGAAGCCACATCAAAATCATAAGCCCGGGACTAAAATTATCGATGCATCAGGCAAAGTTGTGATGCCAGGACTTTTCGAAATGCATTCCCATCAAAGTTCAAATGTTGGCGAAAAGCTTGGTAAGATCTGGTTATCTTATGGCATTACTTCTGTTAGGGAGCCGGGAGCTGATCCTTATGATGCGCTTGAGCGTAAAGAGGCCTGGGAAAGCGGTGTTCGTTCAGGCCCAAGGTTGTTTTTTACTGGCGGATTAACCGATGGTACCCGCATAGCTTATGGATTGGCAAATAGTGTAACCGAAGCCAATCACATAAGACTGGAACTCGAAAGGGCAAAAAAACTGGGTTATAGTCTGATAAAGACCTATGTAAGAATGCCGGATTCTATTCAGAAAGTTCTTACTGAAGGTGCCCACAAAATAGGCATTCCGCTCTCCTCTCATGAACTTTATCCTTCCACAAAATATAATGTTGACGCAATAGAACATCTTTCAGGAACCAGCCGCAGAGGCTATTCGATGCTGCTTGATGCCAATTTTAGAAGCTATCAGGATGTTGTACAATTGATTGCTAAATCAGGAATCAATATCACCCCAACAGCATGCTTAAGAACTGGATATTTCAGACTGGCTAAACAATATGATGAATTACTAAATGATGAACGGAACAGAAAATTTCTTACACCTGAATTTCTGAAAGGTCTGTATGACCAAACCAACAAGTTCGACTCTCTGAGAACACCAAAAGCCGATGCCAACTATAAAGCACTGCTAAAAACAATCAAAGCGATATCTGATGCAGGGGGAAGTATTACCGCAGGGACAGATGCACCATTTGCCCCATTCGGCAGTAGTCTTCACTCTGAACTTTGGGTTTATGTTGATGCAGGACTCTCTCCTTTCAAGGCTTTGCAATCTGCAACCATACAGGCAGCAAAGGTAGTTGGGGTTGATAAGGATTTGGGCAGTATCGAAGTAGGGAAACTAGCTGATCTCATCATTGTAGATGGAGATCCATTAAAACGAATTCAGGATGCCATGAAGGTCAAAATTTCAATTAAAAATGGCAAGGTTCACACCATTGAATCCTTACTGTACTAAAACGTATTGACAATCATTTATTGTAAAAAGTATAATAATAATCGGTTAAAAAATCTAATATATGACGTTTTTAAAAATACAGCTCATTGCGGTATTCGTACTGCTAAGCACATCAATTCAGGCCCAAAACCTAACCATCAGCCGACAGGAAATGGTAGAA
>JBIIWE010000536.1:0-3037 GCA_044339075.1 Daejeonella sp.
ACCCGGATACCAAGAAAAAAACTCTTGATAATATTTCATTTGCTATCAATTATGGGCAAACCGTTGGTATAATTGGACCAAGTGGTTCAGGGAAGAGTACTTTAGTTGATGTTATACTTGGACTTCTCACACCTACTGGTGGATCTATTGAGGTAGATAACAAAGATATAGCCACCTCAATGAGAGGATGGCAAAATCTGATCGGTTATGTTCCTCAAACTGTATTTTTAAGCGATGATACTTTGCGAAGAAATATAGCATTTGGTATTCCTGATGAGGAAATTGATAATGAGGCAGTTCGTAAAGCAGTTAAATACGCACAACTGGAAGAATATGTAAGTACACTTGATCTGGGAATTGATGCTTTTGTTGGTGAACGTGGTGTTAGAATTTCGGGTGGACAAAGACAGCGGATTGGAATAGCAAGGGCATTATATCATAATCCATCAGTTTTGGTACTTGATGAAGCTACCAGTTCATTAGATAATGAAACAGAAAGAGGGGTCATGGAATCAATTATAGCCTTGCAAGGCTCAAAAACTATCCTGATCGTCGCTCATAGGCTTACAACAGTTCAGCACTGTGATAAAATTTTCCGAATTCAACATGGTAAACTTGTTGAAGCGGGTACACCAAAAGAGATTTTTGAAACAATCAATAAAAATTAAAAAACAATTAAATGTTGCGTAACTCAAATATTTTAATTACCGGCGGCACCGGTTCATTTGGAAAGACATTCGTTCCAATGACCTTAGAGAAGTATAATCCTAAACGTCTGGTTATTTATTCCCGGGATGAAATGAAACAATGGGATATGGCTCAGAAATTTCAAAACGATGAAAGAGTAAAGTTCATTATTGGAGATGTAAGAGATAAGGACCGTCTTGCCCGGGCCCTTGACGGAATTGACTTTGTTGTACATGCTGCAGCAACGAAAATTGTCCCTACAGCTGAGTATAATCCATTCGAATGTATTAAAACAAATATCGATGGAGCGATGAATTTAATCGATGCTTGTATTGATAGAGGCATTAAACGGGTTGTGGCTCTTTCAACTGACAAGGCAAGTAATCCGATAAACCTTTATGGAGCCACTAAACTTGCTTCAGATAAGTTATTTGTTGCAGCTAATTCCTATGCTAATACACATAAAACCACCTTCTCGGTCGTTAGGTATGGTAATGTAATGGGATCAAGGGGTTCAGTAATTCCATTTTTTGCTTCATTGTCAGATAGTGGTGAACTACCAATCACAGATCCAAGAATGACTCGTTTTATGATAAGCCTTCAACAAGGTGTTGAGCTGGTTTGGCGAGCATTTGATGATATGTATGGAGGTGAGATTTACGTCAAAAAGATACCTTCCATGACTATAATGGATATTGCTAACGCAGTTGCACCTGATGCTACACACAAAATAATAGGAATTCGTCCGGGTGAGAAGATCCATGAACAAATGATTGGATCGGAAGATGCTCCACATACATTTGAATACGAAGGTTACTATAAAATTCTCCCTGCAATTCATTCCTGGTCATCAGATCCTTTAAGAATCAACGGTGGAAAAAGTGTACCGGAAGGATTTACCTATACTTCAGATAATAATTCTGAGTGGATGGCAGTTGAGGACTTGAAGTTATGGATTGAAAAAAACCGAAGTAATATAGGGCGAATATAATCTCTCAATGAAGGAGACAATACTTTTAACAGGTGGTTCTGGTTTACTTGCACTGAATTGGGCAGTCTTTGTCAGGGATAATTATAATGTCGTTTTAGGTCTACATGAGCGGCATATTCAACTACCCGGTATAACTTCTATTGTTATTAACTTGGATTCCGTCAGTGATTTTGAATTAATATTAAAAAAGCTCAATCCAGTTGCAGTTATACACACTGCCGGTCTCACTAGTGTCGAAGCCTGTGAGGCGAATCCAGAAATAGCTAAATATATAAATGTTTCTATCGCAGAAAATGTTGCCAAAGCAACCTCTTCCCTGGGTATCAAAATGGTTCAGATTTCAACTGATCACCTGTTTGCAGGGGAGGAATCTTTTGCAGGGGAAACTCAGCCAATTGCTCCATGTAATATCTATGGTGCAACCAAGGCAGAGGCAGAACTTGTTGTTTTAAAGGCCAATCCCAAAGCGCTTGTTGTTCGAACTAATTTTTATGGCTGGGGTCCTGCGTACCGTGTTTCTTTTAGTGATTTAATCATATCCAAGTTAAGGTCTAAGAAGGAGGTCACCCTTTTTGAAGATGTTTATTATTCACCCATACTTGCGGAAACATTAATTGACAAGGTACATGAATTGATGGATTCAGGAGCTGAAGGCATTTTTAATGTGGTAAGCAGCGAAAGAATTTCAAAATACAGTTTTGGTCAATTGATTGCCAGGTATTTTGAATTGGATTCCAAATATATAATCAAGGGCTTGATTAAAGACAATCCAGGCCTGGTTAAGCGCCCTAAGGATATGAGCCTGTCCAACAGTAAAGTCAGTCAAATACTAAACAAAAAATTTGACAGCATTGATGATCAGATTATACGGCTGCGGGAGCAGGAGACACTTGGATTAATAACTGAAATTAAAAATTTATGATACCTTACGGAAGACAGGACATTTCTAAAGCAGATATACAAGCTGTTCTGGATGTATTAAAATCTGATTTTTTAACTCAGGGGCCTGTTGTGCCCGCGTTTGAGCAGGCAATAGCTGCGCATTGCAATGTAAAATATGCAGTTGCTGTTAATAGTGCGACTTCAGCACTTCATATTGCATGCCTTGCTTTAGGGGTTGGTGAAGGTGATATTGTTTGGACAAGCCCCATTACTTTTGTCGCCTCCTCAAATTGTGCCTTATATTGTGGGGCAAATGTTGATTTTGTGGATATCGATCCGCAAACTTATAACATGTCTGTGGAGAGTTTGAAATTGAAGCTTGAGAAGGCTGAAAAATCTGGAACTCTTCCTAAAGTTGTAATTCCGGTTCATCTAGCTGGTCAGTCCTGTGAAATGAAGCAAATCCATAGTTTAAGC
>JBIIWE010000431.1:0-3036 GCA_044339075.1 Daejeonella sp.
GTTGTCTGTTGTCTGTTGTCTGTTATCTGTTGTCTGAGGTATGTTGTCTGAGGTATGAGGTATGAGGTCTGAAAGAAGCAGAATTTTCAAATTAGCCCTAAAAGTCTTTGATCTTGGTTCTTGGCTCTTGGTTCTGTTGTCTGTTGTCTGTTATCTGTTGTCTGTTATCTGTTATCTGAGGTATGAGGTATGAGGTCCGAGGTCTGAAAGAAGCAGCAATTTCCAATGTGGCCTAAACCCAAAGTATATGGCCTGTCATATAGTAATGCTAAAAATCTTTATCAATTAGAACTAATCATTATTGATGAAAATCTCCCCATCTCTAATATCAGCAGCTAATTCTTGAATAGTTTTGGTTTCAAATAAATTAATAAGCTGCTCTTTTATATGCTTGTACTGGATATGCATCGGGCATGGCTTGGTCTCTGAGCATTGATTTAAACCCAAAATACATCGATAAAGCATGCCATCCTCATCCATAGCATCCAGAATTGAACGCACCGGAAGCTTCTTTGCTTCTTCTGTCATATAGAATCCACCGTTGGGTCCGCTAACTGAACTAATGATTTTATTATCTCTTGTAAGCTCCTGCAATATTTTTGCAGTGAATGACGGCGGGGAATCCGTTCCTTCAGCAATAGCCTTAATACCCAATTTTAACTCCTTCGAACTTTTCTGTGCTATATATATGGTAGCCCGAAGAGCATATTCAGTAGATTTTGAAAACATACACAATGATAAAAAAGAAATATGCCATTTTTTTTGCAAACTATCAAACCGTGATTTTCCGAAAATAAAATTCTAATTTACAATTAAAGATAAATATATCTTTAATTGTAAATATTCTTTTACATTTAATAAAAAAACATAAATCATGGCAAAAAATAATTTCATAAGCTATCTGCTCAATCCTAAAAATTGGTGGTTGCCCCTTTTGATCATTTTTACCGTTAGTATCTGCGGAGTAACGATGATAGGAATACATACCTATACAGAAGCACCACCAATACCCAATTATATTTCACCGGAAGGAGAAATTATTTTTTCAAAAGATGATGTCTTGAAAGGGCAAGCAGTTTTCCAGGAATATGCGCTGATGGAATATGGAAGTATGTTTGGTGATGGTGCAAACAGAGGCCCGGATTATACAGCAGAGGCTCTTCATCAGGTTTCTCTGTCTATGAATAAATATTACCGGTCTAAAATAAAAAATGATCTTAATGAAGAAATACTGCAAAAAGGCGCGGCAGAGATGGTAAAAGAAGAAATAAAAGCTAACCATTACAATGGTGGTGAGAATAGTGTAGTACTAACTAATGCGCAAGTGTTTGGTGCCAGTGAATTAGGTAAATATTATTATAAGACATTTACCGACCCTGCCTTTCCGGGAGCATTTAAACCTACTGGATATATTACCGATGCTGCAAAAATCAAAAACTTAACTGCATTTTTCTTTTGGGGCGCATGGGTTTGCGGCGTAGAAAGGCCTGGCGAAACCTATAGCTATACTCATAATTGGCCATTTGATCCCGCTGCGGGAAATACTCCCAGCGCTGCGATAATACTATGGAGTACCATAGGCTCCTTAGGATTACTATTCGGGCTAGGCGTAGTACTCTTTTATTATGGCAAACTTGATAAGCTGGATGATGATGCTTACACGAACAAAGCGAAAGCATTCATGACCAAAGGAGAAGTTGCAAAATTCTTTCCAGACCTAATTCAGCATGCAACATACAAATATTTTTATGTTGCCATTTTACTTTTCGGAATTCAAGTTCTAGCCGGGATATTAACAGTGCATGATTTTGTTGGATTTGTCAACTTCTTTGGAATTGATATTTCTAAAGCTTTGCCAGTTACGATAACACGTAGCTGGCACGTACAACTGTCTATATTATGGATCTCTACGTGCTGGATCGGAGCTTCATTTTTCATGATGTCTTTAATATCACCAATACAAATAAAAAGTCAAATTAAACTGATCAACATAATATTCTGGTTAACCATAATATTAGTTGGAGGATCATTTGTCGGTATGTTTTTAGGGCCGCATGGCCTGCTGACCAAAAGCTGGTATTGGCTTGGCCATCAGGGTTGGGAATATGTAGAATTAGGAAAATTGTGGCAAATAATTTTAGGAATAGTATTTATACTCTGGGCAATTACCATTTATCGTGGTATCAAACCAGTTATGAAAGCTAAACAACCATGGGCATTACCAAACTGGCTTGTTTACTCAACATCTAGCATCATTCTATTATTGATCTCTGGATTTATTGCTACCCCAACAACCAATTTTGTAATCGCCGACTTCTGGAGATGGATGGTAGTTCACATGTGGGCTGAAGCTTTTTTTGAAGTATTCACCACTGTATTGATTGGGTATTTTATGGTATTGATGGGTCTAATAAGCAGCCAGGCAGCCATTCGTGTAATTTATCTGGCCACACTATTGTTTCTAGGATCAGGACTATTAGGCATATCTCATAATTTTTATTGGAATGCAAAACCGGTTGGCACTATGGCACTCGGTGCTGTGTTCTCTACCTTGCAGGTAATTCCACTAGTTTTACTCACAATAGAGGCTTGGAGATTCAGCAAAATTCCTAAAATACTGGAGAAAAACAATAACACCAATGGAGATTTAAATAAACAATTTGGCTTTCCCGAAGTATTCCTTTTTCTGGTTGCAGTTAATTTCTGGAATTTCTTTGGTGCTGGAGTATTAGGATTTATCATCAATCTTCCAATTGCAAACTATTACGAGCACGGGACCTATTTAACAGTAAATCATGGACATGCAGCATTAATGGGAGTATATGGAAATCTTGCCCTAGCAACTGTATTATTTTGCAGCCAGTTGTTAATAAAACCTGAGTGCTGGAAACCTAAAACAATCAGGATGGCATTTTGGTCAATTAACGTTGGATTGCTATTAATGGTTTTCCTAGACCTTTTCCCAGTAGGCATTCTACAATTCAAAACAGTTACAGAAAAAGGTTTATGGTATGCCAGAAGTTCAAATTTTATAAA
>JBIIWE010000432.1:0-3024 GCA_044339075.1 Daejeonella sp.
GAATACCTGCTACAATTGCAGTCCAGAAATTCTCAACCGTAACTCCGGGAAGAAGGTATGCAGCAATGGCAACTGCAACTCCCATTAATAATATTTCAATGATTAGTCTCATAATTCGTTTTATAAAATGTAATAAACAATGAAATTGAATAATCTGTTTTACATTTTCATATTTTTTTTTCTCTTAATTAATTCCTGTAAGCAGGAAATGCCCAAAGATAAGGTAGGCAGCGAACTGAAAATCGGCCTATCTGATGACCGTACGGAAGTGATATTATCTAAAGTGCCATCGTATATGATCGAAGAATTTAGGTCTGATTCATTGAAGAATACCGAATGGATCAACTTCTTTGCTGTTTATAAAGACACTTCCGATCAGGAACTTAGAGATTTTCAATCCGCTTTGGAAGGAACTTATACTATCGCCGAAGAAATGGTCAGGTTTAAGCCTGAAATAGAATTTAAACCTGGTGTCTCTTATTTTGCAAGGTGTTATACTAAAATTCTGCTCAGGAAACCTGAAGATATTATTTCTACCAGAAAAATATTCACCTCTGGCGACTTTATTGAATTTAAATTCAGTTCAGGTAAATAATCTTTGTAATTCGGTTAAAATTAAAATCTTGTCAAATTTGCTAGTTATAAATTAGAATGGGAATTTATTATCGTTTTTAAAAGCATGCCCCATGTTTTATCAAAATTAGAGGATAAGCAAAATGAGGTTTTGGCCTTCGCCAGATCCTATAGCTATCGGATGACAATGCATTTTGTAATAATGGAGGAGATCCTTAATTCGTCAGGATCGCTTGCCTCAAAAAGTAGCTGTAATGATACCAATCAGATTCCGGCGAAGGCCGGAATCTCCCTATTCCACCCCATGGGCTGTCATTCCAGCGAAAGCTGGAACCTCCTAAATATTTAGGAAATTCCATTTCAAGCTTTCCACAAACACTAGTGGTAAATAAAATAAATGTATTGAAACCTGCTATTTGCAATGCCGGATAGTTTTTTTATATTTGCATCGATCTGAGAAGAGCCCCGACGTTATCGGGGCTCTTTTTTTACCTTCCCATTTTTTAAAGGGATCATAAAAGATCGATTATGAATATAGAGAAAAGGGTTGTTGAATTGGTTGAAGAGAAGATCGCTGATCGTCCAGATTTGTTTTTGGTTGATGTTCAGATGCATGGAAGCGGAATTTTGTCTATTTTAGTGGATGGCGATAATGGCGTTGCAATTAGTGATTGCGTTGCAATTAGTCGCCATGTGGGTTTTCATCTTGAAGAGGAAAATGCAATTGAACAGGCTTACAGGCTTGAAGTTTCTTCTCCGGGTATAGATACTCCGCTAAAATCATTCAGGCAATTTCAGAAAAATATCAATCGCTCCTTGAAAATCAAGTTGTCGGATGGTAATACGAAGGAAGGTAAATTGATCAATGCTGAGGAATCAGGCCTTACCATTCAGGAAAATGTGAAAGAAAAAGGGAAAAAAGCAGAAATGATAGAAAGCTTTATCCCATTTGAAAATATATCAGAAAGTATAGTTTTAGTGAGTTTTAAATAACGTCAGTCCCGGACTGACCAATTCAATGAAAAATGAGCAATATTAATTTAATCGATTCATTCCAGGAGTTTAAAGACTTTAAGAATATTGACCGTCCAACGGTTATTAGTGTTTTGGAAGAGGTTTTTCGCAGCATGTTGCGTAAAAGGTATGGTACCGACGAGAATTGCGATGTGATTGTCAACCCGGATAATGGTGATTTGGAAATCTGGCGCACCCGTACCGTAATGGAGGATGGATTTTCTGAAGATGATGATCTGGAGATTGAACTGGCAGAAGTAAAAGCTTTTGACGCTGATCTAGAAGTTGGTGATGATTTTATCGAGCAGATCACGCTTGAAAGTTTTGGCCGCAGAGCAATACTCGCTGCCCGTCAGACCCTTGTTTCAAAAATTCTTGAACTCGAAAAAGACGAAATATTTAAGAAATATAAAGATCGTGTTGGTGAAATTGTTTCCGGCGAAGTTTATCAGGTTTGGAAAAAAGAAACACTGGTGCTTGATGATGAAGGCAATGAGCTTTTATTGCCTAAAACTGAGCAGATTCCTGCAGATTATTTCAAAAAAGGAGATTCAGTACGTGCAATAATTGAAAAGGTAGAAATGCTAAATGGTAACCCCAAGATTATTATTTCACGTACTGCACCAGAGTTCCTTCAGCGTTTGTTCGAAATGGAAGTTCCTGAAATTTTTGATGGTCTGATCACCATTAAAAAGATCGTGCGTGAACCTGGTGAAAGGGCAAAAGTTGCGGTGGAATCTTATGATGACAGAATTGATCCTGTAGGAGCCTGTGTGGGCATGAAGGGCTCACGTATTCATGGTATAGTTCGTGAACTAAAGAATGAAAATATTGATGTGATCAACTTTACAAACAATATTTCATTGTATATTCAAAGAGCTTTAAGTCCGGCGAAGATCACAAGTATCAAACTGGATGAAGAAGAAAAAAGAGCTGCAGTATATTTGAAACCAGATCAGGTTTCTCTGGCTATTGGACGTGGTGGACACAATATCAAGTTAGCCGGAAAGCTGACAGGATACGAGATCGATGTATATCGTGAAGCACTTGAGGATGATGAGGATGTGGATATTGAGGAATTCTCAGATGAAATTGAAGGCTGGATCATTGATGAATTCAAGCGTGTTGGACTGGATACTGCGAAATCAATTCTGGCATTAAATGCAGATGAATTGGTAAAACGTACCGATCTGGAAGAAACAACTGTGAAGGATGTAATTGAGATTCTGAAGTCAGAATTCGAATAAGTTATTTGAGCTGGGACATTTGAAAAAATTTCCGGGCAGAGAAATTGCCCGATCCTAAAACATATAACATATAAAAAACGTACTTTTGTACAAAAATAGCGAGGTTAAATAATAAATGTCAGAAGGTAAAAGCACAAATTTACTTAAAACTGCGAAGGAGCTGAATATTGGCTTGTCCACAGCGGTTGAG